>JAJRTB010000064.1 GCA_024278495.1 Deltaproteobacteria bacterium | reverse complement strand
GCACTTCTTCCCTTCTGACAGAGCTTTACGACCCGAAGGCCTTCCTCACTCACGCGGCGTCGCTGCGTCAGGGTTTCCCCCATTGCGCAATATTCCTCACTGCTGCCTCCCGTAGGAGTCTGGCCCGTGTTCCAGTGCCAGTGTGACGGATCATCCTCTCAGACCCGCTAACCATCGTCGCCTTGGTAGGCCGTTACCCCACCAACAAGCTAATGGTACGCAAACTCATCCCGGTGCGATAGCTTTCGCGAAGAGGCCACCTTTCCTGCGTACCCCGACAGGTACGTATATATCCGGTATTAGTCAGCCTTTCGGCTGGTTATCCCGAACACCAGGGTAGATTATTTACGCGTTACTCACCCGTGCGCCACTCTACTCAAGTCCCGAAGAACTCTTTCGCGTTCGACTTGCATGTGTTAAGCACGCCGCCAGCGTTCGTTCTGAGCCAGGATCAAACTCTCCAGTTTAATATCCCAACCCAATCGCTGTCCTAATCAATTCATTGACCAGGCAAACCAATCAGGTTTATTACAAAAAATAAATCCAACAATCGGCCCGCTCGTCTATACTGTTCAGTTTTCAATGATCAAAATTCACCAGCACAAAGGTGTTGGCGCCGTTCAAGACGGACAAGAAACATCTTTTACCCTCTTTCACCGCAAATGTCAATGTTTTTTCGCGGAGTGTGTTGAGCCGTCCGGGGCTCTTTATTGAAGGCAACGGAGCGGGAACCTAGCGTATCGCCCGCGGGAAGTCAATGCTTTTCTCAGCTGAAAAAAACACAGTGATAGTATGAACCAGGAAACAGTATCTTACAGAAAATCTTTTTCTCATTGCGCTTGGTCGGCCATTTGTCGTACCATGTATGAATCGGGTGCGTGACGAAAATTTGTGGCTTTGGCAACTGACGCATAGAAAACGTGAAACATCTGTTCACCCATTCAACCAGACGAATTCTCACCCATAAAATTTCTCATGTATAAACAGGGTAATCAGTCACAGAGTAAAATGAAAAAGTGTATAAAACCGGATACTAAACAGTAACTATGTTGAGTCCATGCAGCAGAATGAAAAAAATAAAGGCAACACCCTCAAGGTCGACCAGAGGCTGTTGCAGGCCATCCCCAATGTAGACAAATGTCTGCTCAGGCTCCTGGAGTTGCCCGAGCTTGAAGATGTCCCGGTGGTTGTTGTCAAGAACAGTGTGCGTGATGTGCTGGCCCGCCTGCGGGCTGATATTCTTGCCGGTGCGGAGGTGAAGGCGACGTCCCTGGAGCTGGAGGAGCTGGTGCCTGTGTTGACGGACCGGATCAGGCAGGAGATGCGGCCCAGGTTTCGCCGGGTCGTCAACGCCACCGGGGTCATAATCCATACCAACCTGGGCCGTTCAGTCCTGCCGGCAGAGACTGCACAGGTGCTGGCCGAGGCAGGCACCCGGTACTCAAACCTGGAGTTTGACCTTGAAACGGGACAGCGGGGCAGCCGCTACAGCCTGGTTGAAAAACTGCTCTGTGACCTGACCGGTGCCGAGGCCGCCCTGGTGGTCAATAACAATGCCGCCGCGGTTCTTATTGTCCTGGAGACTCTGGCCAGGGGGCGCGAGGTGGTCGTCTCCCGGGGCCAGCTTGTTGAGATCGGAGGCTCGTTCAGGATTCCCGATGTTATGGAGCGCAGCGGGGCGCGCCTGGTCGAGGTCGGGGCAACCAACCGGACCCACCCCCGTGATTACGAACGCGCGGTGACCGAGGAGACAGCGCTCCTGCTCAAGGTTCACTGTAGTAATTTCAAGGTGATAGGCTTTACCCGGGAGGTATCGCTGGAGGAGCTGGTCGCTCTGGGCGCGGCCCTGAATATTCCGGTTATGGAAGACCTTGGCTCCGGCTGTTTTGTCGATTTGAGCCGGTTTGGCCTGGAAAAAGAGCCGACCGTGCAGGAGGTCGTTGCCTCGGGGGTTGACGTGGTGACCTTCAGCGGTGATAAACTGCTGGGCGGGCCCCAGGCCGGCATTATCCTCGGCCGGAAAGACATTATTGCCCGGATCAGGAAAAACCCGGTAAACAGGGCCATGCGCATTGACAAGTTTACCCTGGCAGCCCTGGAATCCATTCTGCGGCTCTACCTGGACGAGAACACCGCCTGTGCAACGATCCCGACCCTGGCCATGATCGGTGAGCCGGTGGAGTCGGTCAGGAAGAGGGCGCGGCGGCTGGCCAAGCGGTTACGTTCCCGGATCAGGGACTGCAATGTGGCCGTGAAGGAGACTGTCTCCCGGGTCGGGGGCGGGGCCATGCCTGAGCAGAACCTGCCTAGCTGCGCGGTCGAGCTTCAACCCGGGACCATGACGGTCAACCGGCTGGAGTCGCTGCTGCGGCAGCTGGACGTGCCTGTCATCGGCAGAATCGAGGATGACCGTTTCCTGCTGGATATGCGCACCGTGGCCCGGGACTAGATAGGGCTTCTGGCCGATGGGGTTGGTCAGGTCCTGGCCGGCGACCGTTGACGGTATCATGCTTTTTCCCCTTCTTTCCGCAGGCCGCCCCCGCGCGCTCGTGCTCCAGGATCTGTATTCCCTTAATCAGCAGTTCTGCCGCGAAATAAGCAGGTTGCTGCCGGTTCCGGCAACACCCGTGTTCTGGCATGACGGAGCGTGTCTGTCTGATGGTGGCGTCAGGCCCGGGGCATTGTTTCACAGGAAGGTGGATGCGCTCTGTCGTTCTTCCAGTCCCGGCCGGGTCGACGGTCAGGTGGTGGTGCCTGTCCTGACGGATGAAGG
>JAJRTB010000063.1 GCA_024278495.1 Deltaproteobacteria bacterium | reverse complement strand
TATTTTTCTGTTCAATTCTAATTTAACATGCTAGATTTAAAGAAATAAATCTAGCCTGTACGGTTTTGAATGCACCTGCCCCCGCATCAGGACCGGAGGACGGGAAACGCCTGGAACCACTGACAGAAACCGCATCAGGCCGATATTTCAAGGATTCGCGGTCAGTTATCTTCTTTTTGGACCAACGCGGGACATATGCTCAACTTCATAAGTTCACTCAGATGGCAGGACATCGTCGACATACTGATCGTCAGCGTAATCATATATCGCATTATCCTGCTCATCCGCGGAACCCGGGCCGTCCAGATGCTGATCGGCATCGTTGTCATTACCGCGCTCTATTTCATCTCACGGCAGATGGATCTCCTCACCCTGCACTGGCTGCTCAAAACATTTCTCAACTCAATCTTCCTGATTGTTATCATTGTGTTCCAGCGCGACATCAGGCGCGTCCTGACCCAGGTCGGCAAAACCCCGTTTCAGAAGCAACAGGATATCCTGTCCAAGGATCTCAATGAAATTGTCAAGGCCGTGACGCTCATGGCAAAACAGCGGATCGGCGCCCTTATCGTCATGGAACGGGAGACCGGCCTGCGGGAATATATCGAATCGGGCCACTCCCTTGACGCCAAACTGACCCGGGAGCTCCTGGTCTCCATATTTCTGCCGGGATCCCCCATCCATGACGGCGCCGTGGTAGTCCATAACGGCAGGATCCACTCTGCCGGCTGCCTGTTGCCGCTGACCCACCAGACCACACTGTCCAGGCGGTACGGGACCCGACACCGGGCCGCGGTTGGCCTGTCCGAAGAGACTGACGCAGTGGTCATTGTTGTCTCGGAAGAAACCCAGGAGATCTCCCTGGTCGAAAACGGCACAATCAAAACGTACCGGGATGAAGAATCCGTAGCCGGAGCACTGCATAAAATCTTCATCAACGAGGATGAAACAGGCTATTCCTGGCGCAACTGGCTTGGCAAGGCAAACCGGACATGAAAAAAATTCATCTCTTCAAAAACAAGCCCAAGAACTGGATCCTCAAGGCCATCTCCCTTGTTCTGGCGGTCATGCTCTGGTACTTCGTGGTCGGTGAAGACCAGGTTGACATCAATATCCAGGTCCCGATTGAAATACTGAACCTGCCCTCGGACCTGACCATTGCCAACCAGTACAAAAAGGACATCGAGGTCTCTGTCCGGGGCCCCCGCAGCATCATCCAGGAGCTGAAGAAACGAAACATTTCCAGGCCGGTCGACCTTTCAAACGCCAGGCCCGGCACCGTTGTCGTCAAGAACGATGAAAACTCCATTCCATTTCCCCGCGGCATTACGGTTCAGCGCCTGCAACCAACCAACATTACCCTCCTCATTGACCAGCTGATCCAGAAGGATTTCTACATCAATCCGGTTACCGAGGGCACTGTGGCTCCCGGATACGAGCTGCAGAAAATCTACCTGGATCCCGAAAAACTCGTTATTTCCGGACCCAAAGCCATTCTGGGAAGGGACATCACTCTCAAGACGTACGTGATAAATCTGGACAACCTCGACCACTCGACAACCCTGCAGGTGCACCTTGACCTGGAACCAGACTTCTTTGACCTGCTCGGGGAAACAGTGGTAACCGCCAAAATAGTTCTCCGGGAAACAACTGAAAAACGGACCGTGAAAAACATTCCGATCAACGTCAAGGAATCGACCATTCCGGTCACGGTTGAACCGGACAGGATCACGGTAACCGCCGAGATCACAAGTAACCTCATCAACGACACTCCGGAACTTTCCATGCTCTTCAGGGCGTTCATCGCTCCAAAGGATATCAAGATACCCCAGACAGTCAACGTACAGGTCAGCGGCGTCAGTGTCCCCGGTCACGAACCAATCAAAATTTTATCAATAGTGCCGCAAAAGGTTCTGGTCACTCCGGTCGACTCTCCCAAAAAACCAGACTGATTTTTCATATGGGCAAGACAAAACGCACTCTCTTTGGCACCGACGGCGTTCGGGGCATCGCAAACACCCATCCCATGACCACTGAAATCGCCATGCAGATTGGGCGGGCAATTGCCTTTCAGGTAAAAGACCGGGTCAAGGGACACCAGATAATCATCGGCAAAGATACCAGGCTGTCCGGGTACATGATTGAAAACGCCCTGGCCGCGGGTATCTGCTCGATGGGAGTGAACGTGCAGCTGGTCGGTCCCCTGCCCACTCCCGGGATAGCCTTTATCACGACCTCGATGCGCGCTGACGCCGGGGTTGTTATTTCCGCCTCTCACAATCCTTTTCAGGATAACGGCATCAAAATCTTTTCCCGGGACGGATTTAAACTGCCGGACGACCGGGAAGCCAATATAGAAGAACTTATTTTTTAACAGAAAATGGAAGCGCTCAGGCCGGTGGCCGACGAAGTGGGCAAGGCCTCGCGTATTGACGACGCCCGGGGCCGCTACATTGTCTACCTGAAAAGCACCTTTCCCCGCAAATATACCCTGGACGACTTTCACATAGTTCTTGACTGCGCCCACGGCGCAACCTACAAGGTCGCGCCCCATGTTTTCGGCGAACTGGGCGCCCGGGTGACCGCCATCGGTGTTGATCCGGACGGCACCAACATCAACCACCAGTGCGGAGCCCTGCATCCGGAACATATCTCTGAGAAGGTCCGCGAACTCGGCGCCGACCTGGGCATTGCCCTGGATGGAGACGGCGACAGGCTCATCGTCTGTGACGAACACGGTGACATCATTGACGGCGACCATATCATGGCCGTCTGCGCGGGCGACCTGATGACCCGGCGCAAGCTGAAAAAAAAGACCCTGGTTACAACGGTTATGTCGAATATGGGTCTTGAGGAAGCTCTTGCCTCCATGGGCGCGAAAATGGTCCGCACCGATGTGGGCGACCGCTACGTGGTTGAGGCCATGCGCAG
>JAJRTB010000062.1 GCA_024278495.1 Deltaproteobacteria bacterium | reverse complement strand
GCCAGGCCAAAGGTATCGATCTTGCCAAGTCTGCAATGGGGCTTGCTCACGCACACCTTGGCCAGAGGAAATTTTGCCTCTCCCTTGAACCGGGCCCCGACCTTCCGCAACTCTGTCATGATGGCGTCCCGGTCGCTCTCCCGCACCTCGAGCAACCGGAGGTTCTGGGCCGTGCTCAGGTACACGGTCAACCCGTATTTCTCGACAACCCCGGCCAACACCTGAAAAAATCCGGGCGCCACCAGGCCCGCCGGACAGAGGATGGTCAATGATTCGGTTTTTTCCTGTTCCATGCCTTTTTCCTTCCTTCTCAATCACAGATGAACTCGCACCAAACCATAAACACCGGCAGAGTACACCGATAACTCGACACGGTGCAACGCTGGTGCTTACAGGTTTTTGTGACGCAGCAAGTATTGCCTTCTATCGTCACGGATTCAAAAAAAAAACAAAGTGTGACTCTATACCAGGATTCTCCCCTCAGCTCAAGAGAGATAAACGAAACAAGGAACTGCCCGCTCCGGTGAGGAGCACCCTGTCACTTGTTTTGACAAATCAAACAAATACTGTACAATACCAGCATGTTAATTTGTACCGACAGTCAACTCGTTCACCCCCTGCGTCAGGGGTTCCCGGCCGTTCCCCGGACCGGGCCCCGCCAGGCGGGCAACACGCCCCTCGTCAATGAATATGGTATCAACCACAATACTGCCCAAGCCTGGATTGCGGCACCTGAAGCGAGCGGACCTGTCCGGTAATGAGCAATTTCGTTCAAAAGAGGCCGACGGAACAGCGTTGCAACGTGTTGAATTTTCGTTGTGGCCGGCCGGTGTTAACAAATTTTTGTGAACTCATCAATTATTGACGGTCTCCTGACAAGGCGTCTACACCCGCCGAACACGACGATAAATCAACGAAACAGAACGCTTATCCGTCGGATTCGCGTCTTTTTGCGAATCCGACAATTATTGATGGTTTCTATCGTCACGGATTCAGGCATATATATAATGCGGGCCCTCTGCTCCTGAGGAGAAGCGGCGCTCAAAATGAAAAAAAATTTCAAGACGCCCCATGTCAGACCGGGTACAGGTTCATGCAGGAACTCCGTATAGACCATTTCAAGACGGAACAGAACCGACGAACGTATCGGGTCAGTGCCCGGGTTAACGGACACTCGTTATGGTTTGAAAGCGACGACATACGTTTGTCCCCCTCTCCCGAAGGTTTCGCGGCCGCCATGCTTCTCCCTGCCGTAAGCAACAACCTCGGTCTGTTTATCAATGCGCCTCTCAGCAAGGTCTGGCTTGCCAATATCAAACAGTTGATGAACATTTACAGGACATGGTGGAATCTTCCGGAAATACCTGTCCGGTGTACCGGAATAATGAAAAAAAAGGCACGAGCGTCTCAGGGTACCGGACTTTGCTTCTCCTGTGGAGCGGACTCCTTTTACACGCTCAGGTTTCAAAAGGACCTTGTGATCGATCACCTCATCTCAATCCACGGCTACGATATCGGACTAAACGATATCGACCGCATGCGATCCTTCCGGAAATCACTCAACGCCATAGGATCAGCCGTTCGCGCCAGGCCTGTCCTGATACGAACAAATCTGCGGGAACATCCTCACCATGCGGGAGTAAACTGGACCCGTTCCCATGGCGGCGCACTGGTGGCTGCAGCGTACATGGTCAGGGATATCAACAACCTTATCATTTCAGCTTCGTATCCGTATGCCTTTAATCGCCCCTGGGGAACACACTGGGAAACAGACTACCTGTGGTCTTCCGAAAAAATGACCGTTTCGCACTATGGTGCCGAATTGTGGAGAACTGAGAAGCTCATCGCTCTCAGGGACGATCCGCTTGCTCAACAACACCTGCGCGTCTGCTGGGAGAATAAAAACAGCCAGGTGAACTGTTGCCAATGCGAAAAATGTCTACGGACAATGCTTGCCCTGCACCAATGTGACAGCCTGGACAAATTCAAGACTTTTTCTGCGGAAAGCCTGCACGAACTTGTCCTGAAAACAGGCCCCGTGGACCCGATTTTCATCCCTGTTTACAAGGACTTTCTGGCCCACAGCCGTTCTGAAAAATTATCCGGCGCCCTGAAGAGACTCATTGCCGAAAGCGCCCCTCCGGGCCAGCCGCCCCTCCCCCGGATTCAAGAAACAACCGGCTCTTTTCTTTGTCAAATCATTCAAAAGGTACGTCAATACCTGAGATAAAAAATGTCTGATGGCCTTACCGGAAGAAAATCGGCACAAACAGTTCCAAACAGGTGGGACGCAAAAACAATACGGTTGCGCATTGAGGATCCGAAAACCCGTCAACGTTTTGCCGCGGGCTGTCCCAATGCTGATGAAATCAAGATGTATGAAGCCGCCACCCGTAATCTCCGGGACAAGTCCATTGCTCTTGTTCTCGGGATGACGCCCGAGCTGCGCAAGCTGACCATACGTGTATTCTGCAGGGTCGTTACGGCCGATAATAATCCGGATGCCATTGCGACTTACAAAAACTGGCTGTCAAAAGAAGAGCAACACAAAGAACATATCCTGGAAACGGACTGGTTTGATTTGGAGCAACATTTGAACCATCGTGTTTCAGCCATTATGGGTGATGGCATTTTTGGCAACCTGGTCAACTTTGAAAGCCACGTTACATTATTACAATTACTCTCAAGGCTGTTGTCTGACGGCGGAGTGCTTATTGTACGCAAGGCTCTGATCCCGGCGAATTTTGACCCGGACGAAGAATCATTTGAAAACAAATTAAAACTCTTTCGGCAAGGAGCCCTTGACCGTGCTGAGTTTGGCCTTGCTTCCCGCATTCTGGGTTTCTACAGACACAGTTACAACCCTGAAACCTATATACTGGACAGCCGGGACATCCGGTATGCCATACAAAAAAAATACCGTCAGGGGAGAATCACCAAGACGGAATTCCATGCAATGAACAGATACAGCTATAATGGCCGCAACTGTATTCTCCCCCAGGAAGTATGGGAGCGGCTGCTGAGCGACTGTGGATTCAAGTACAGAATATTCGAATGCCTCGGCAAGGATTGGTATCGATACTATAAAATTTATCAATGCCGACCCGCATAAAAAAAGAACCGAACACTCTCATCGCAATTACCTGATAGCGTCGCAAAAAACCGACGTTTTTTGCCAAGCCCGCATACTCCACAAAGATCGCAGTAATCAGATACTAATCCACTTGTGCAATATGCGGGCAACCCGCACCTGACATCGAGGGCAGCTTACGCGGGAAATCCCGCTCCGGGGACGATCTTGTCGCCCTTGAGATCCCGCTCAAACAGGGTTGAGCCGCGCCGCATGGCGCAGAAGTCGCCGCACATGGTGCAGGTCTGACTGTCTTTTGGTGTGCGGCTCGTCCGCACCTCGCGGGCCTTGTCCGGAAACATGAGCAACCCCATGTGGTCATCCCAGCGCATGTCGCGGCGGGCAAGCGCCACCTGTTTCTCATGCTCGCGGCGCTCCGGATACTTGGCGATATCACCGATCCTGGCAGCCAGCCGGGTGGCCCGCACCCCCTCGCGCACGTCCTCCTCGTTGGGCAGGGCCAGGTGCTCGGCCGGGGTGATGTAGCAGATAAGATCCGCCCCGTGCCGGGCCGAATTGGCCGCGCCGATGGCGGCGGTGACATGATCGTAGCCGGCGCCGCTGTCCGCCGGCAGGGGGCCGAGCACGTAGTAGGGGGCATTGCCGCTCATCCGCTTTTCCAGCATGATGTTGGCCTCTATCTCGTCCAGGGGCACATGGCCGGGTCCCTCGACCATCATCTGGCAGCCCATT
>JAJRTB010000061.1 GCA_024278495.1 Deltaproteobacteria bacterium | reverse complement strand
GTTTTTGAGGCCGTTGTCATGGGCAAGCACACCGCAGTCCCGGGCAAACTCGTAAAAGATGGTCGGCTCCACATAGGTGTAGCTGATGCTTTGACAGCTGCTTTGAACTGCCGCTTCAACGACCTCGGCGGGACTACGCAGAGTCCCGGCGATCGCCCCGTCGTGACTGCCCGGATACTGGGAAATATGATAATTCTGGCAGTGCAGGCAGCGGAAATTGCACCCCACCGTGGAGATGGACCAGGAACGGGTGCCGGGCAGAAAATGAAAGAGCGGTTTTTTTTCTATCGGATCCGCGTTCTCCGCCGCCAGTTGCCCGTACACAAGGCTGTAGAGGACCCCGCCCCTGTTTTCCCGGACCCCGCAGATACCGCGCCGGCCCGGTTTGATCCGGCAACGGTGACAGCATAACCTGCAGGTCACAACCTGAGCCGGACCCGCTTCATAGAACAGCGCTTCTTTCATACCAGTCCCTCTCCTCCTCTCCTTTCAGAATATCTGATCCTGTCCGAAAAGGGAAACAGCTTTGTTGCAACCGGCTTGTTTCTTGTTTAATGGTTCAAAAAATGATTAAGTACACCAGCGGAACAAACCGTACACGGCAAAAAAAATGGGATCGTAAATTTCAAAACATGTCGCCTGCACAAAAAGAACAGACCCTCTATATCTGTGGTTCATGCGGTTATGAAAGCCGCAAGTGGCTGGGCAAATGCCCGGATTGCGGCGAATGGGACAGCCTGAACGAGGAGCGCGGGCCTTCCCGACTGTCCCCCCGGCGGCAGACGGCAACGGCGCAACCCTTGAGCGAAGCCGAAGCAGCGACCGTCAGCCGGCTCGTGACCGGCATCGGTGAGCTGGACCGGGTGCTGGGCGGCGGTATCGTGCCGGGCTCGGTCACCCTGGTGGGGGGTGATCCGGGCATCGGCAAGTCGACCCTGATCCTGCAGCTCCTCGCGGCCCTGGCCACGGAAAACCAAAAGGTCCTCTACGTTACCGGTGAGGAATCCGCCGACCAGATACGAATGAGGGCCGACCGCCTTGACATTGACCGTGACGGGATCTACCTGGCCACGGAAAACAGGGTTGAGGCTATCCTGGCCATGGCCGGGGAGGTCAGGCCCGTCCTGCTCGCGGTTGATTCCATCCAGACCATGCTCACCGAAGAGGTGGCATCCGCTCCCGGAAGCGTTACCCAGGTGCGGGAATCAACCGCCCGCCTCCTGTCCCTGGCCAAGGGAAGCGGGTTGCCGGTCATCCTCATCGGCCACGTCACCAAGGACGGGGCCATTGCCGGGCCCCGGGTCCTGGAACACATGGTAGATACGGTCCTCTACTTTGAGGGCGACCGGGGCCTGGTCTTCCGGATCCTGCGCACGGTCAAAAACCGGTTCGGCTCGACCAACGAGATCGGCGTTTTTGAGATGAAGGAGAGCGGCCTGCGGGAGGTGGAGAACCCTTCCGCCCTCTTCCTGGCCGAGCGGCCGGTCAACGTGCCCGGTTCCGTGGTTCTGCCCAGTATCGAGGGCACCAGGCCCATCCTGGTGGAGGTGCAGGCCCTGGTCAGTCCCTCCAGCCTGGGCACGGCGCGACGCACTGCCATCGGCGCCGACCCCCAGCGCCTGGCCCTGCTCACCGCCGTGCTGGAAAAAAAGATCGGCGCCAGTCTCTTTGACCATGACATCTTTCTCAACATAGCCGGCGGCATCCGCATAGATGAGCCGGCCCTTGACCTTGGCGTCATCGTGGCCCTGCTCTCGAGCCTCTATGAAAAACCGGTTCCCCCCGATACCGTAGTCTGCGGTGAAATCGGGCTGGCCGGCGAGGTCCGGGCCGTGGGCCACATGGACATGCGGATCAGGGAGGCGGCACGGCTCGGATTTACCACCTTTCTCATGCCCGCGACCAACCAGCGGCACCTGGACACGAGGACCGCCGGGGCCATGCGGATCACAGGGCTCGGGACTGTACAGGACGTGATTGAACAAATTTTCAGGGCATAACTTGCCATGTCCGCCAAATAAACATATTATACATACTACAAGGTGGTTTTGCATTATCACAACTTTTTCAGGAGGGAAGAAGTATGGATTTCAAAAAGCTGTTGGAAGAGACCTGGAAGACCTTTATGGAGTTTCTTCCGGCCATGGTCATCAGCACCCTGGGCCTGATCGGCATCTCGCTGGCCTCGTTGGGTTTCCTGGCCCCGGTTGCCACGGCCGGGTACATGCAGTCGATGCTTTTGGCGGTCCGGGACCGGAGGAAACCGGAAATCGGTGATCTCTTCTCCCAGATGCGCCTCTTTCTCCCGCTGCTTGGTTTTACCATCGTGGTGGGAATCGCTCTCTTTTTAGGCTTTCTCCTCCTGGTGCTGCCCGGCATCATCATCGCCCTGGCCCTGACCTTTTTCTGCGTCTACATGCTGCCGCTCATGACCGACCGTGAGATGGGACTCGTCGACGCGGTCAAAGAAAGCAGCCGGCTGGCCATGCAGGATCCGGTTGTCGAGCATATTGTTGCCGTAGCGCTCTATTTGGGCATCACCGCCATCGGCAACTCAATCATCCTGGGCGTCCTGTTCACCCAGCCCTTTGCCACCCTTTTTATGATGAGCGTCTACCTGTACCGGGCAGGAGAGACACTGTCCGGACCGGAGGAAACAGCCCGGGTCGAGGAGTCTCAGGAGCCGGTTGCTGAGGAGCAGGCCCCGGAAACCACGCCTGAAGAAAACGAGGTAGCAGAAGAAACTGCTCCTGAAGCGGATGAGACGAAACAGGAGAAGAGCGAAACACAATCCGAATAAGAGATAAACTCCGTGACGATAGAAGGCTCAAAGAATTTATGAGTTCGTAAAAACTTGTAGACTCCGGCCGGGCACAACGATAATTCAACACGTTGTAACGCTGATCCGTCAGATTCGCGGCTTTGTGCGAATCCGACAGGAGGGTAACACGTTCAAAGAGACAAAAAGGCGACAGTTGCTCCTGACTACCGCCTTTTTTATACCCGCAGGGAGGAAAACTCAGACGGCGGACTTTGCGTGGTACACCTGGAACAGGGCCAGCCACTCAAAGCGGTGCTGAAATTTAATGGCCATCTCTCCGTCTCCGCAGCGCACGACCTCACCGGCCACATCCTTGATGACAAGTTGAGAGTAGCGGTCCCGGATGATGATGGCCACGATGCAGGGAGTTCCCTCCTGCAGCCTGGTCAAGGTCTTCAGGGCGATGCCGCCGATGCCGAGGTTGTTGAGTTCACCTTTCAGGGTCTTGCTCCCGTCCCTGGTGCGAACAATCACATCGGTAATAAAATTAAACCGGACCGAGCCGCGCCGGTCATCCTTATCCTGTATATACATATCCGTTCCTGTTCCCTGACCGCGTATTTCACAAGCGGTCCGCTAAGAAATCTGCCTGGTTCGTACGAAGTGATGCGCCCGCGACATACGCTCAGGCCCGGATCATCTCTTCTGTCAACAGTCGGTCCGCGCAGTCCAGAACAAACTGACGCTGCTCCGATGTTGCCCAGGAAATACATGAGCAGTGCATGTTTGTCGCACTGCGCACCAAAAACTCGAAACGCAACTCCTTCTCCTCCAGGACCACTGAAAAATAGAACGGTCCGCAATCGTCATGACCCTTCTGTTCCGGCCCCAGGAGGTCAGGCGGCAACTCCAGCCAGAAGGTCCCTTCAAGGGGACCATGCTTGAGAGAACGCTTCAGCCAGCTCTCTATATTATCCCGCTCGAGACGGGAAATCTCATCTATCAGGTACTGACGCATGCCCTGCTCCTTTCATCATCTGACCACACGGTGACAAGGGAATACTGCGCTTAAAAAATTCACGGCAAAATGACAACCTGGATCTGTGGCGGAAACCCGCACCACAATCTTACAACATGCTGAAAACATTAAATAATTGGCCCTGCTCTCAAGCCAGAAAATGTTCACCCGGTCCCGCCCTCCGGGTTCGTAATTTTTTGCGAATCCGACAATTATGATGCACTCGTAAAAAGTCGAAAATCCTGGCTGCCCGGCAGATAGCCGATATCACGGCCCAGGGGAATGACCGGCCGGGTGACCAGCAGCTTATCGTAGCGCTCATCGCGCCACCTCCGCGTTATTCAGGTCATCATCCTGAGTCCGGTTCAGGACCTCGCTGCCGTTCTCCCGGACCACCACCATGTTTTCAAGCCGGATGCCGCCCCAGTCCGGCAGGTAGATGCCCGGCTCCACCGTCACCACCATGCCGGGCCGCAGTTTGCGGCGACTGGCCGGGCTGAGCCGGGGCTCCTCGTGGACCTCCAGGCCGACCCCGTGACCCAGGGCATGACCGAAAAATTTTCCATAGCCTGCCTCACGGATCACCCCGCGGGCGGCCTGATCGACCTCCCGGCAGGCCACGCCCGGTCGAATCGCTTGAACGGCGGCCTGGTGGGCCCTCCGGACCACGGCCAGGCGTTCCCGGAAAACCTGGTCCGGCTCGCCGACAACAAAAGTCCGGGTCATGTCGGAACAGTAGCCGTCCAGGACAAGCCCCATGTCCACCAGCACGATCTCTCCCGGCGCCAGAACCCGATCCGTGGGCACTGCATGGGGCCGGGCCGCGTTGGTGCCGAAGGCGACAATGGTTTCAAAGCTTGGCGCCTCGGCCCCGGCTTCACGCATGGCCGCCTCGATTGCCAGGGCAATACCCTTTTCTGTCATCCCTGGCCGGATCGTCTTGCGCACTTTTTGAAAAACCTGCTCGTTGAGCGCGACACTTGCCCTGATCATGCCGATTTCAGGCTCGCTCTTGGTGAGCCGCAATCCCTCAACCAGGCCGCTGACCGGGACCAGATCCACACTCTCCTTTTCAGCCATGCTCTTGAGGCGTGCATAGGTCGCGTGGAGCAGGTAATCACTCTCAAAACCCAGTGAGCCGGCCTTTCGCTCCCTGAGGAACCCGCGCAGCGAGGCTGTCAGTCCCTTGCCATACAACATCACCTCAGAGCCGACAACCTCTTCCTCGGCCTGGAGAATATAGCGGGAATCGGTCAACAGCCGGGGCCGGCCCCGGCCCGGCACCAGCAACACGCCGGAACTCTCCCGTATACCGTGGTCAGCGGCACTGTAGCCGCTCAGGTACCGACGGTTGGCAGGATTCGTCACCAGGAGGACGGACAGCTTCCTGCGCCTGAGTTTTGCCTGGAGCCGCTCCAGGCGGTGCCGGATAACCGGGTCGGTCATCTTACAGGCCCAACCGCAACCGGATCTGGTCTTTCATCTGATCCAGGGCGTTCTGGTACTGACTGTTCAGCTCGGCCTCGATCCGGCCCCACTCCTCCAGGAACTTGGGCTGCCGGGTTGGATCAATTTTGACTCCTTCCGCCTGCATTCCCTGCTGCTGGGCCAGCATCTGTTCATACTGCATCCGGATCTGTTCCTCCAGCTGGTCCCGCAGCTGTTCGCGATGCTGCTGATACCCGGCCAGCACGCTCACAATCTCCCGGCACATGGCCATAACCTCGGCCGAACCACCGCCCAGCTCCGCCAATCCCTGCACGGCCCGCTCAGCCCGTTCCTTCTGGGCGGCATCCCGGGGCAGGAAGATGTTACGCATGATACTCTCACCGGCGCCCTGGCGGGCCTTCACCTGCAGAGCGCTGTCAAGTTCACCTATGACCGGCCCCATGGACTCCACCTTGGCGTCCAGAAAATCAACCGCGGCCTGGACCCCCTTTTTCCTGGCCTCTTCCAGCTCCAGCTCCTCCTTCGAGGCCTTGCCTATACGAGACGCACGTTCCATGACCAGGTCCATGGTGCTCTTGATTTCCGCCATATTTTTCACCTCTTGATCCGGGATTATCGTCAACCAGCGTTCAGAAGAGGACTATACGCAAAATCACTCCGTCCGGCAAGGGCGGGAACAACATTCCGGAGACGTATCAGGACTAACGGCAGCCCTTCAGCCGGACCGCTGCAACCGGGCCCCGAAGAATCCGTCAAGCCCGTCCGACGGATTTGAACTGAAGCAGCCGTTGTTATCGACCAGGCCGACGGCAGACTCCGGCAGGTACGCGGCTCCGTGGCTCAACCTGAAATTCTTGTGCTTTCGCAGAAACTGCTCCACCACCTGCTGGTTCTCTTCCTGCTCCATACTGCAGGTGGCATAAACCAGAATGCCGCCCGGAGCCGCAAGGGAAGCCGCCCCGGCCAGGAGAGAAAGCTGCTTCTGTCGGTAGTGCTGCAGGTCGCGCAACTGCCGGTTCCAGCGAATATCCGGATGACGGCCGATCACCCCGGTGCCGGAGCAGGGCGCGTCCACCAGGATCCGGTCAAAACAACCCGGAGACGAGGCCGCAAATGCATCCAAATCCCCCTGAAACCTTTCCACAAGATCGGCAAGCCGCAGACGCTCAAGATTTTGAGCGAGCAACCGGCAGCGGTACGGACTCGGTTCCACGGCCGTCAGGCCGGCACCCGGCGGTAACAGCTGGGCCAGGTGACAGGTCTTGCCGCCCAGGCCGGCGCAGCAATCCAGCCAGCGCGCCCCATCCGCCAGGGGCCCCAGAAGCAGAGTGACCAGTTGGGCGGCCTCGTCCTGCACATGAAACAACCCATCTTCATATCCCGGCAGGGCGGTCAAAGCTCCAGTCATGTTTTCCAGGACCAGGGCGCCGGGCGCGTATAGTCCGGGCCGAACCGTGCACCCGTAGAGCGCCAGCTCCCGGGCCAACTCCCGGGCCGTGGTCCGGCAGGTGTTGACCCGCAGGGTCAGGGCCGGCTCCCGGTTGTTGGCCCGGCAGACAGCCCGGGTTTTCTCCCGGCCGAACCGGGCCCGCCACCGGTTGACCAGCCAATCCGGATGGTTCATGATTTCGTCGTTCCCGCTACCGTCACCGTTGAGCAGAGTATCCTTCCTGCGGCTGATGGTCCGCAAAACCCCGTTGACAAAACGCACCAGCCAGACCGGCTGGCGCTCACGCCTGAGTACCTTGACAGTCTCGTTGACCGCGGCCGAGGCAGGTATCCGGTCAAGAAAGAGCAACTGGAAAGCACCCACCCGCAGAGTCATAAGGGTGAGGGGCTTCATATCTGCGAGGGGAAAACGGGAGGTCAGGCCGATGGCATGGTCAAGCTCCTGCAGGCGGCGCAGAACACCCTGGATCAGCTTGACCGCCAGTTGCCGGTCACGACTGCCCAGATCCGATCGATGCACAACCGCGTCAACATGGGGCTGGATAGCCTTACCTTCACGGTCCCAGGCCACCAGGCATCGCACGGCCAGAAGACGCGGCGTTTCCTGCGTAATGTGTTGTTTGTGCCGTCCAACCATATCAGTTGCTCCTCTGCCTGGCAGGAACTTCATTCAAGGCCCATATTGACAGTAAGGAGGCGAAAATGGTACAATTTTTCCATGTTCAGAAGTATTTTTCCATCCCTTCTCTGCCTTGCCCTGCTCCTGTCCGCGGCGCAGGATACCGGGGCATCATCCACCTCGGCCGCAACGGGACTGCGCCGCAGCATCCTGGCCCTGGACAGCGCCTGGTCCATGGCCCTGCGAGACCTGCAGGAAAAAAAACAGGCGGGCACCCTGGGCGAAACCGAACAGGACGAGTATGCCCGCTTCGTGACCTATCTCGGCGCCCGGATCAGTGAATATTGCAACCAGCTGCGGGCAACCGGTGATCCCGGTTACCTGACCGGCCTGCCCTGTCCCCCCGAAAGCAACCTGGAGGATGGTGCAGATACACCGCCGCCCTCCTCGGCCGAACAGGTCGCCGCTCTGGACCAGTCACTGGCTGAAGCCCTGGGCAGCTTTGACGAGATGCTGCTTGCCGAGGAAGCACGGTTGAGCCGGAGATTGCCCCGCCAGCGGGAATCCGGCGGGTCTCTCAACGGCTCCCGGCCGGGCCGGGGGAACGGCTCCGGTCAAGGTGGTTCTTCCGGCGGCGCCGGCCAGACAGGGCAAAACAGCGGACAGGACGGCACCGGGAGCGGAGAACAGGAATCCGGACAAAACGGAACGGCCGGGCACGGCAGCGGTGGTTCAAAAACCGGCCGCAGCCGGGAAGCGGCACAGGAAACGAATCAAAGCGGCGCCGGAACCGGCACCCCCCGGGACAATCAGGACACCATGTCAACAATCGAATCCGGGTATGACGATATTGTGGCCCGACAGCTGCGCGAGGCCGCGGAAAAGGAAACCGACCCGGAACTGAAGGAAAAACTCTGGGAAGAGTACAGAAAGTATAAGCAGGGCGCCCTCTGAGAGACAGCGCTTCCTGTTTTTGGGTAAGCGGTTTTATACATTTTACCCTGTGATTGGTTACGTTTTTGGAGGAACCCGTGCGATTGCAATGTATGATGTATCTTGTGCTGCTCGGCCTGTTGCTGCCCCTCTGGGGCTGCGCCCCCGTGGTGCCCGGCACCCAGGTGCCTGATCAGGTGGCGCCGCTGACGGCCCCCCGGGAGCTTCCCGAGGATGAGCTGCTCAACGTTTCCATCATGGTCTTTGATCCGGGCCGCCTGCCGGATGATCCGGACGACCGCCGGGGCCTGTCGCCTGAAATCCGCGAGGCCGAGGCCCGCTTTATCCCGGTCCACCTCAAATATACCATGCAGCGCAGCGGCTTTTGGGGCGCGGTCCGGGTCGTGCCCAACGCAGACAACGGGGCCGAAGTGCTGGTCAGGGGCCGAATCGAATATTCAGACGGAGAGAGCGTCGTCCTGACTGTTGAAGCCTATGACAGCCGTAACGTACTCTGGTTCAAAAACACCTACGCGGAAACAGCGAGCCTGAGTGAGCACGACCGGGGCGAACCGGAACGGATCGACATTTTCCAGGACCTGTTCAACACCATTGCCAATGATCTGGTCATTGCACGCAGCCGCTTGACCCGACAGGAAATCACGGAGATCAGACAGGTAGCGGAGCTGCGTTTTGCCGCGGAAATGGTGCCCGAGGTGTTCGGCAACTACCTGGCAGTGGCGCCGGGAGACCAATACCGGCTCATGCACCTGCCTGCGGCGGACGACCCAATGATCCGGCGGGTCCGGAATATCCGCTCCAGGGATGAAATGCTGATCGACGCCATCAACGGCTATTACGAAACCTATTACCGTGATCTCTGGGAGCCCTACCATAACTGGCGCAAGTTTCGGACCGACGAGGTAACAACCATGCGCCGGATCGAACGCGAGGCCCTGGCTCAACAGGTGCTCGGCATCGCCGCCATTGTCGGCGCCATTGCCCTGAGCGCCTCCGGTGATTACGACACCCGGGTCCGAACTTCCACCCTCCAGGACATCATGGTGGCGGGCGGTGCCTATGCCGTGTACAGCGGTATCCAGAAAAAAGGAGAAGCAGCCATTAACAAGGAGGCCATCGAAGAGCTTGGAATCTCATTTACCTCCGAGGCCGAGCCGCTGGTTCTGGAAGTTGAAGGCGAAACCGTCCGCCTCACCGGCACGGCCGAGCAGCAATACGCCCGCTGGCGCAACATGCTCAGGGAACTCTATGCCCGGGAAACCGGCCTGGTTGACATGCCGGCCCCGACCTCGACCCAAGGCCCCGGAGCAAGCCAGCCATGACGCGGAACCGGAACGATTCGGACAAGCGGAACCCCGGGGAACCGGTTTTTCTCACCCCGCCGGGCCCTGCCCGACCGCCTGAGCCGAAACGGGCCTGGCCCATGTTTCTGCTCCTGCTCGGCCTGGTATCGCTCCTGGGCCTGGCCGCGGCCCTGCTCCTGTACCGGCCCGCCGTAACCGCACCCCCGCAGGTTGCTCAGGAAACACATGCAGAACCCGTGCCGGTCACAAAGAACCGGACTGCCATTGCAGACAAAAATCCAGCTCAACAGGCCGCCGAAGCGGCCCTGGGCGAGTGGCTGCGTATCAAGGCCCGGGCCGGGTCAGAGGAGATCACGGCCTGGGCCCCTGAACAGTACAGGGACCTGCTCAATGAAGCAGCCGGGGCGGATGCCCTGTTTCAGCAGGAGCTCTTTGAACAGGCCGGGTCAATGTATCAGCGGAACAGCCAGGCCCTTGCCGCGCTTCTGGACAGTAAGGCGGAAATTCTGACCCGGGTCCTGAAGCGGGGAGAAGCGGCACTTGCGCGGCTCGATGCGGCAGCGGCGGTCAGGGATTTCGCAATCGCTCTCGCCATTGATCCGACCCATGCCGCGGCCGGCAAAGGTTTGCGGCGGGCCCAAAACCTCGACAAGGTCCTTGACCTCTATTACAGGGGCCTGGCTCTGGCGCAAGAAAAACAGGATCTCAACGGTGCGGCAGAATTGCTGCAACAGGCCGTGAACCTGGACCCGGCCTTTACCCCGGCCAATGAGGCCCTCACCCGGATACACCGGGAACTTGACCAGCACCGCTTTAAAAAAGCCATGGGCAGGGTCCTGACGGCCCTGGCCGACCGGAACCCGGCAGCGGCCCGGGCCGCCCTGGCCGAAGCCGAAAAGATCAAACCCGCGGATCCGGCCGTGGTCGAGGCCAGGCAACGCCTGGCCCGCCTCAACAAAGAGCTGCGCCTGGCTGAACTGCGGGGCAGGGCAAGGCAGGCCGTCCGCGAAGAGCGATGGGCGGACGCGTTGCAGATCCATGCCAAAGCGCTGGAGCTTGATCCCCGGGCCGCCTTTGCCCTTGGCGGCAAAGCCGAGGCAGAGCGCCGGCTGAAGCTGGAGCAGGCCATCCAGCAAATTCTGGCGGCGCCGCAGCGCCTCCGGGAAGACGCTCCCCTGGCCGGGGCCAGGAAGGTTCTGGCCAGGGCCCACGCGGTGACCACACCGGGCCCGGTCTTGCAACAACAAGCGCGGGAACTGGAACAACTGATAACCCGGGCTGCCACCACTGTCGAAGTCTCCCTGCGCTCCGACAACATGACCACGGTGGAGATATACCACGTGGGCCGTTTCCAACCCTTTACCGAATATCACCTCAGGTTGCGGCCCGGCACCTATACCGTGGTCGGCAGGCGGCCCGGTTTCCGGGATGTTCGAAAAAAACTGATCATCACTCCGGAGCAGGCAGGCCACGGCATGACTTTTCATATCCGCTGCGAGGAACCGATTTGACCAGAATCTTCGATATCCACGACAGTGACACCAGCCGCAACTTCACCGAACAGGACCTGCCCCTGGTCATTGGCAGCGGCGAAGGGGCTCATGTCCGGATCACCGGCGGCCGGCCGATTGAGGCCTATATCGGATCAGCCGACGGTTACCTGTTCCTGCAACCGGCCCCGGGCGCGGCATCCCTGCTGCATAACGACAGTCTGGTTACGGCCTCGGTCTGGATCAAGTCCGGCGACACCAGCCGCATCGGGGAGACCCTGCTGCGCTACGAGATAACCGGCGACCGTGTCGAGATCACAGCCATGCCCCGGGATCGCAGGCCCGAGGTCGCGCCGCCGCCGATCCCCCACCCGGACAGCGTGACTGCGCCCAGGAAAGATCCGCTGCCCCGGGTGACGAACCCGTCAACAAAAACCGGCTCCGGCCTTAAGCTGATCCTGCCCCTGCTGCTCGTTCTGACGGCCGTGGCTGTCTTTGTCCTGCTTGGCCGCCCTGTCCACATCAGCGTCACACCGCAGCCGGACTCTCTCAGCCTGCGCGGTTTTCCGCCGGCCATACCGTTGGGCCGGAACTATTTCGGTCTCAAGGGCGACTACACCCTGGTGGCCCGGAAAAAAGGGTTTCAGGAACTGCGCCACAAGGTGCGCATCAGTGACGACACGGCCGCGAACAGCTACAGCCTGACCATGAAAAAACTGGACGGCCGACTCAACCTGACAACCGGAGAGATCAGTGGTGCCCATGTCCTGATCGACGGGAGAAATATCGGGATCACGCCTCTGCGGGAGGTCCTGGTGGTGCCGGGAGAGCATCGGATTCTGATCCGCAGGGACCGGTATCTTGATTTTTCCACCACTATCAACGTCATCGGCCGGAATCAGGTCCAGACCTTTGACTTTGCGCTGGAACCGGCCTGGTCCGAGGTGACCCTGACCTCAGAGCCGCCCGGTGCGCTGGTCCTCGTTGACGGCGGCATCAGGGGCGAGACTCCGGTCACCCTGGAGCTTCTGACCGGCGAACGGACCCTTGTCCTGCGCAAGGAAAAGTTCAGCGACCACACCATGACCCTGAACGTACCCGCCGGCAAAACCCTGGCTCCGGCGCTGATACGCCTTGTCCCCGCCCCGGCATCCCTGACCCTCAACAGCAAACCAACCGGTGCCCGGGTGGCGGCGGACGGTGTGTACCAGGGCGTCACGCCACTGACCCTGCAGCTCAGTTCAACCACATCGCATCAGCTGGTCCTGACCGCCGAAGGATACGCCCCCCTGAAACGGAGCATCGAACTCGCGCCGGCACAGTCCCGCACCGTGACGCTTGAACTGGAGCCGGAGTTCGGCGCCGTGTTCCTGACCTCTGACCCGCCGGATGCCGAACTGTTCATAGGCGGACGCCCATACGGCAAAGGTGTCGGCCGCTTCAGGCTGCGGACCGGCAGCCATGTTCTGGAACTGCGGGCCGCGGGATACAAAACTATACGCAAAAAAATCACCGTCACCAGGGGATACGGCCGCAAGCTGGATTTTCGCCTGGAGCCGAAAAACACGGGGGCAGCAGGTAACGAAAATTCCGCGTTTTCTCCGCCTGCCAAGCGGGAACTGGTTCGCCTGGAACCCGCCCGGTTCCAGATGGGCGCCTCCCGCCGCGACCCCGGACGACGGGCCAATGAACGGCTCAGGACAGTGCGCATCACCCGCCCCTTTTACCTCGGCAGCCGCGAGGTAACCAACCGGGAATACCGCCGCTTCAAGCCCGGCCACTCCTCCGGCTCGATCAGCGGAATGTCACTGGACAGCGATGACCAGCCCGTGGTCAACGTCAGCTGGAATGACGCGGTTCTCTATCTCAACTGGCTGAGCAGACAGGACGGGCTGCCGCCCTTTTACGTGGAAAAGGGTGGCAGCATGGTCCCGGCCCGGCCCATGACAATCGGCTACCGCCTCCCCTTTGAGGCGGAATGGTCCTACGCGGCCCGCTACAGCGGCCGCCGCAATCCGTCCCGCTATCCCTGGGACGGAATATTTCCACCACTGCCAGGATCCGGCAACTTTGCCGATGAATCGGCCCGAGCCATCCTCGGCATCGTTATCCAGGGCTACAACGACACCTATCCGGTCACGGCGCCGGTGGCCTCCTTTCCCAAAAACCTGGGCGGTTTCTTTGACATGGGCGGCAATGTCTCGGAATGGTGTCACGATCTGTACAGCCCTTACAGCGGATTCTCCGGCAAGACAGAGGTTGATCCCACTGGTCCGGAGACCGGCACCCATCACGTGGTGCGCGATGCAAGCTGGCGGGACGGATCCGTCACCGAACTCCGGCTGAGCTACCGCTCCTACGCAAACCAGGCCCGGGACCATATCGGTTTCCGGGTTGCCCGGTTTGCTGAACCACCCGGCAAAACAGAGGAAAAACCGTGAACCTGTTCAGTTCAAGCCCGAACCGCATTGGCGGGAACCCCATAATAACTCCATTCGCTGTTTTGTTCCTGCTCTTCCTGGTGACAGCTGCAGCCGCGCAAACCGCACCGGCCGGAGCAGCCCCCTCCCAATCCGCGGAACAAAATCGTCACCAACCGCCGGCTCCGGCAACGAGTCGCCCCGCCCTGTCCGGCGGGACTCCGGCCGCACCGCAACCTGCTCCACGCACCCCTTCCGCCCGAAGCGGGCAATGGCCCAAACCCTTCAGGCCGACCGAACGGATCACGGCGGATTCCGCCGTCTCTTTTCCCGCTGATATCTGAGAGAGGATTTTTGAAACATGCCCGGACAACTGCCCCGCGAACTGCTCTTCCAGATCTTTGCCCTGCTCATCTCCTTTATCCTGGTGCACGGCGCCTATGTCACAGTGGTCCGGCCCGGGGCCGAAGCCTATCTGGCCGTGGAACACGAGCGGATGGCCAGGGACCCGCAGTATGTCCAGCAGCAGAATTTCTACATCGTGGTCAAGGATTATGAACAGGAAGCCTGCTTTATCTTCCTGCTCTGGGCCGCGGCCATTCTCGGCTACAAGGCGACACATGCCCTGCGCCAGCGCAGGATGCTGAAAACGGATCCGCTCCGCCTTCCGCCTGACCTGCCCATTGGACCGGAAGACACCCGGGCGCTGAGCCGACGCCTGGACAGGCTGCCCGAAAGCCGGCAGGGATTTCTCCTGACCAGGGCCCTGCGGACCGGCATCCGCCGCTTTGCCGCCACCCGCGACGTCCAGGACGCGGCCACCGCGATCCGGGAAATCTGCGAGTCAGAAGGGGAACGGCTGGAGTCGGAGCTCTCCATCATCCGCTACATTGCCTGGGCCATCCCCTCGGTCGGGTTCATTGGCACGGTCCGGGGCATCGGCGCGGCCCTGTCCCAGGCCAACCGGGCGGTTCAGGGCGACATTACCGGCGTCACCCAGAGCCTGGGCGTGGCGTTCAACTCCACCTTTATCGCCCTGATCATCTCCATTGTCCTGATGTTCTTTATCCATCAGTTGCAGCTCATCCAGGAACGGCTGGTCCTGGACACTCAATCCTGGTGCGACACCAACCTGATCAGCCGGCTGCGGACCCGGCCCCTGCCCTGAACCGGCCATGCGTCGCCGCACCCCTGTCTCGCCGTTCAACCTGGCCTTTCTTGACATCATGTTCTGCGGCTTCGGGGCCGTGGTCCTGCTGGTGCTGATCATCAATGCCAATGTTTTGCGTGACCGCCGCAAGGTCCATGCGGACCGGCGGGCCGAGGTCCATCGCCTGGAGATGGAGGTAACGGCTGATGAAGAGCAGCTGAAGAAGCTGCGCAACAGTGTCCGGGAGACGGATGAAAAAATAGAGGAGACCCGGAGCCGCTCCCGGGAGGTGCAGGCCGTAATCTCCAGGACCAGGCAGGAGCTGGCTGACCTGCGTGATCAGACCCTTGCCGCCCGGGAGCATATCAACGCCCTGCAGGCGGATCTCAAGGCCCTGGATACAGAACACCGACGCCTTGGCGCGGAAAAAAAGGCCGAGCTTGAGCAGGGCCGGAAGGTACGCCGCTTTGAGGGGGAAGGCAACCGCCAATACCTGACCGGCCTCAAGCTGGGCGGAAACAGGGTCCTGCTCCTGGTTGATGCCTCGGCCTCAATGCTTGCCGAAACCATTGTCAACGTAATCCGGCGCCGCAACCTTGACGAAACCACCCGGCGCAACTCGCCCAAGTGGCAGCGGACAGTCAGGACGGTCGAATGGCTGGTCGCCAACCTGGACCCGGCCTCAAGCCTCAGGATTTACACGTTCAACACGATCCCGACCGCCCTGCAGCCGCCGAAAATGACCGGCTGGGTTCCGGCTGCGGACCCGGCCGCCCTGCATCAGATGATCGGGCAGCTTAAACAGACCGTGCCCGGCGGCGGCACCAGCCTGGAAAACGCGCTGGCCCTGGCCCGGACCCTCCTGCCCCGACCCGACAACGTGATCCTCATCACCGACGGCCTGCCCACGCAAGGGGCCAAAAAACCATTTCGCGCAACCGTGTCGCCGGACAAACGGATCAAACTCTTTGAGCGGGCCGTCAAGCTCCTGCCGAAAGGGATCCCGGTCAACACCATCCTCTTTCCCATGGAGGG
>JAJRTB010000060.1 GCA_024278495.1 Deltaproteobacteria bacterium | reverse complement strand
CCGCATAACGATGAAAAAAAGCACCGCGAACAGGATGCCCATGATCAGAAGCGACAGAAAGATAATCCGCCGCTGCAGCTCAACAATGGCCTGCATGTCGCCGGACAGATTCTTGACGACCTCGATCACCCCCATGATATTACCGCCCCCGCCGCTGAGACGCTCTTCACTGCGAAACGGGATGTACGTCTTCAGCTTGCTGAACACGGGTGGGGTGCCGGGCAGCAGATTCAGGGCCAGGGCACCGCTTGAAATCAGGACCGAGTTGTTCTCGCCCTCGAGAGCCTTTCTGTACTCAATGCCGCCCTTATCCTTTTTGCCGACCAGCTCGGGGATGGTGGAATAGGAGATAATGTTTTCTTCTGAATCGTAGATGGTGACCGAGTCTATCCCCATGCCCCTGGTCACGTTGCGCACCACCTGATCCAACCGGTCAAACTGGGTCTTGTTGCTCAGGGCAATCCGGCCGTACTGGATAACTGTGGGCAAGACAAAACGGAGAAAGACCTGGCGGCTCAAATTCTCGGCAAAGAGTTCGGAATAGGACCGGCTCTGCTCAAGCAGGACTTTTTTGGCATTGTTGGAGATAACCCAGGACAGCATGAACGAGGCCGCCAGGATAACGACCAGGCTGGTATAGGAGAAATACTTGACCAGCTTGAAGGGCTGGATACCGGCATTGATATCCGCGGCCGGCTTTGTTTCGGGCCTGAACAGCTCAGACCGGGTCCGCTTCATGACAGACTCCACAACGTCGGCACCTGGACGTGTCACACGGTTTTGTTGTTTTCTCTTCCATACTCCTGCGATATTCCTGCCAGAGGTACTCCTTACCGATACCGTGATCAATCACGTCCCAGGGAAACAGTTCATCCCGACGGCGGGGCCGGACAGCGTACTGCCAGGATGTGAGCCCGTGTTTTTTCATGGCCCGTGCAAAAGAGAGGCCGAGCAATCCCATATCCATGAGGACCGGTCCTAGACGCCGGTCGCCCCTGGCCATGACCGCCTGGAGCAGGACCCGGTCCGGCCGGTCAACCTTGATCCGCAGATTTGTGATTTTGTTCAACCTTTTTTTAAGATACTTTATTTTGCCCCTGAGCGCCAGAACAGCTTTCCCCGTGTCGCTCCCCCGGAAAGGAACAGCAGGATCGAGGCCGCCGTAACCATGGTACTGAAAGGGGGTCCAGGGCTTGGGCACGAAGCTGTTGACCGAAAGCGTCAGCTCACACAGGCGGCCGCGCTCCCGGCCGATGGCATGGATCCGTTCCCGCAGCTCAAGGACCAGCCGGACCAGCTCTTCCAGATCCTCTTCCGTTTCTGTAGGCAGACCGATCATGATGTAGAGTTTCAGGTTGACGATCCCCGCCCTGACCAGATCATCAGCGGCAGCAAGCAGGTCGGCACGGGTCAGCCCCTTGTTGATGACCAGGCGCAACCGCTCAGAGGCCCCGTCCGGAGCAATGGCCGCGCTCTTGAGCTTTGATTTTGCCAGAAGAGAAAGCAGTGGCGCGCTGATCCTGTCCGCCCGGAGCGATGAAAAGGAAAGGCGACACCCGTGCTTCTCCAGGTACACGCTGATCCGGTCAAGCACCGCAACATCGGCCATCTCCATGCCCAGCAGGCCGACGCGGTCCATATCGGCTGGCCGCTCCGCCAGACCGCCCAGCACCTGGTCCGCACCCCAGAGCCGGGGCGGCCGGTAGATAAAGCCGGCGGCGCAGAAGCGGCACCCCCTGCTGCACCCGCGACCCAATTCGGTCATGTACATGCCCAGCTCGGCCTCGGGGGAGAAGAGGCGGGAATGGGCGGCCCGATCCACCTTCTCCAGCACCACCTTAGCCACCCTGTCAGGGGCGGCAGGATCAGCCTCTATGGCAGCAACCGCACCGTCGGCATCATAGGTAAAGTGATACAGGAAAGGCACATAACAGCCCGGCAGGGCGGCCACCCGGCGCCCTATCTCTTCCCTGGTCCCCCCGGTTCCCGCCAGGCCACAGACCAATTGCAGCAATCCGGGCAGCACCGGCTCGGCCTCGCCGATTACCATGATATCGGCAAAAGACGCCAGGGGCTCAGGGTTCATGAACACGGCCACCCCGCCAAGGATCACCAGGGGAGCGCCGGGCCGCGCCACCGGGTCCCGCTGCGCGGCACGCGGTTCAATGCCACCCGCTCCGAGCAGGGCAACCAGCCGGTGAAAATCATCCTCAAAACTTATGGATCCGAATACTACCGGGAAATCGGTGAGGGGGCGATTTGACTCAAGGGAACGGATCGACTGGTCCGATTCAGGGTAGACAAAGCGTTCGCAGACAACATCAGGCCGGCTGTTCAGCAGGCTGTACACCAACTGAAAGCCGAGGTTCGAGACCGCGACCGGATAGGTGTTGGGATAAATCAGGGCAACGGGCAGGCGGCCTGTCCACTTCTTTCTGACAGTCCCTTTTTCCGTGTCAAGGTAGTGAGACAAGTCAGACCCGGCCGCCCTCAGTTTGCCTTCTTGCGGATATAGGCCGGCTCATCCCAGTTCTCCTGCTCACGGTCATCAAAAATGGGGGTAGGCAGGGCCGGGGAGCGGGGCAGGGGATTGGGTTGGGCCGTGCTGATCTTGCGGCCGCTTGTCGGAATCATATCTTCATCCATGCCTTCCGGTTCAGCCGACACCTGGGGCTGGCCTGCCCGCCCCCTGTTCCGGCCCACGTCGATATGAGCAATGGTTTCAGTTTCTTCGATCCCGGCAATACCCGTGGCAATAACGGTGACCCGGAGTTCATCGCCCAGGGACTCGTCAAACAGGGCTCCGATTATAATATTGGCGTCGTCGTGGGCCTTGTCCTGGATCAGGGCGGAGGCATCCATAAACTCGGCCATGGTCAGGCTCTCCTGGGTCGCGGAAATATTGATCAGGACCCCCATGGCGCCTTCTATGCCGACGTCTTCAAGCAACTGATTGTCAATGGCCCGCTTGGCCGCCTCGGCCGACCGGTTTTCACCGGACGCGGCGCCTGAACCCATAATGGCCGGACCGACCTCTTTCATGACCGTTTTCAGGTCCGCGAAATCAACATTGATGTGACCGGGCAGGTTGATGAGATCGGTAATACCCTTGACCGCCTGGAGCAGGACATTGTCCACCTTCTGCATCATGTCGACCAGGGGAGTTTTCTTCTGCATGAGACTGAGGAGACGATCGTTGGGCACGGTAATGATGGTATCGGCGTACTTTTTAAGCTCTTCCCACCCCTTTTCCGCATTGCGCATACGGGCGCTCCCCTCAAAGAAGAAGGGTTTGGTAACAACCGCGACAGTCAGCGCTCCGCTTTCCTTACTGAGCTTGGCAATGACCGGCGCGGCACCCGTGCCGGTACCGCCGCCGAGACCCGCGGTGATAAAGACCATGTCGGCGCCGCTCAGGGCATTCCGGATATCCTCGTAGCTCTCCTGGGCCGCGTCGCGACCCTTTTCCGGGTCGGCGCCGGCGCCCATGCCCTTGGTAGTGCCAGGGCCGAGCTGCAACCGCACGTCGGCCCGGGATCGCTCCAGGGCCTGCAAATCGGTATTGGCCACAATAAACTCAACCCCATGGAGCTGTTTCTCCACCATGGTATTGATGGCGTTGCCGCCGCTGCCGCCGACACCAATAACCTTTATGACTGCAACCGGTTCTTCTTCCGCCATTCTAAACGGCATGATTTTCCCCCAACGGATTCCGCTTCCATTTCATTGTGAATACTATACCATCATTGGTTGACCAGCTAAAGAACATTCTTGGATCCTCAAACCAGTTTTTTGAAAATTTTCTTCAGGTTCTCCACCACCCTGACCGAGGCTCTGGTCTTGCCGCCAACAGCCTGGCTGCCGTAGAGAACCAGGCCTACCGCGGTGGTGCAGCGGGGTGAATCAATCTCCTCAACCCGACCGCTGACGCCCCGGGGATACCCGATGCGCACCGGCATATCGAAAATCTGCTCTGCCATCTCCACCATATAGGCCAGAAGCGCCGTGCCGCCGGTGATGACAACACCCGCGTTCAAGCGGCTCCGATAACCTGACGAGGAAACCTCCTTGTTGACCAGTTGCAGGATCTCCTCGATCCGGGCCTCCAGTATCTCGACCAGGATCCGCTGGGAAACCTTGCGTGGTTTCCGGTCGCCCACGGTCGGCACCTCGACCACGTAGTTTTCCTTGATCATGGAAGAGAGCGCTGAACCGTACATATACTTGAGCTGCTCAGCGTCATGCATGGGGGTGCGCAGGCCCGAAGACAGATCACTGGTCAGGCTGTTGCCGCCCAGAGCCAGCTCCCAGGTATGCTTGATCGTACCGTTGCAGAAAATAGCCAGATCAGTGGTGCCGCCGCCGATATCGATCAGGGTGACCCCCAGTTCCATTTCATCGCGGCTGAGCACGGTACGTGACGAGGCCACCGATTCCAGCACGATCTCGGAAACCTGCAACCCGGCCCGGTTGCAGCTCACCAGGAGGTTGTGCAGAGCAGTCACGTCGGCTGTGACAATGTGAACATTGGTCACCAGCCTGACCCCGGTCATGCCCAGCGGGTTCTGAATCCCGGTGTGATCATCCACCATGTACTCCTGGGGCAGAACATGGATAATCTGCTGGTTGTCAGAAATCTTTACGGTCTGGGCCGCCTTGATCACCGCTTCAATATCTTTCTGCCTGATCTCCTGGTTGTTGACTGCGATAATGCCGGGGCTGTTAAACCCCTTGATATGGTTGCCGGCGATACCGACAAAGACCGTCTCAATATCGCAACCGGCCATGTCTTCAGCCCGGGTAACGGCTTCCCGGATGGCGGTCACCGTGGCCTCGATATTGACCACGACCCCCTTGCGCATACCCGAAGAGGCCGCCGTGCCCACGCCGATAATATCAACCCGGTCCTCAAATACCTCGCCGATAACGGCACATATCTTGGTGGTGCCTATATCGAGCCCGGCAACCAGCTCACCCTGCTCCTGCATCTCGTTTTCTTCCATCTTCATGTCTCTGTCCGTATCCCCGTGTTGGCTACCAGAATCTTGTTTTCGCCGTAGTTCATGCGGATCTCAGCCACCTCACCGACCTTGTCCTTGCGATACAACCGGGCCAGCACCCGCACCAGCAGGCTGAACCTGTCGCGCATCTTCTCGCTGCCCATATAAATCGGAAACGGGTGGTCCACCAGATAGACAATTACCCCCTGGTCCTCGCTGACATGCACCTCGGAAACGGCCTGGGCCGGGAGTATCTGGTTGCCCTTGGCTGTCAAGCGCAGAAATTCGAGGGCCATGGCCGCAAGCGTCCCCTCACGGACCCGCATCCCGTCAAAATCAGCAGCCAGAGCGTCCCCGGTCAAAACAGGGTAATCAAGATCCATACTGGAAACGGGCGGCGCAAACAGGGAGCCGTCCCGGTTGACATAACAGAGTCGAGCCTCACCGCCCGGGCTCATATTGACCAGGGCCAGAGCCTGCTGTTCCCGAATCCTGATTTCCACGCCCGAGGGCCAGCGCCGTATAACACGGACCTGCTCCACCCAGGGATGCTCCTCCACCCGGGTCTTGATCCGCTCCATATCAAGATTGAGCAGACTTTTCCCCTTTGTCTGGCGGACCAGCTCCAGGATCTCCTGTTCCGAGGTCAACCTGTTGCCGGACACGGTCAGCTCGGTGAGCCGGAACGACCCGGAGCTGAGCAGAAACAGATACCCCAGCCAGCCTATACCCAGCCCACCCAGGGCCACCGCGACACAGCAGCAGGCCGCCCGGACCATTTTTTTCATCTGCCAGGCCCGCAGCTGACTGCTGACCGGTCCCGACCGGGAAACAGACCGGCTCCGCCGGTACGGCCAGTCAGAGCCGCGGTGTCGATTGACAAAAGCGCGAATCCGGGCCATCAAGGTTTTTTTCCTCTCCGGTATTCCCTGAGGTTTGTACATGCTCCCTGCCTCCTTACAACAGATGGACCTCGGGCTCCAGGTGTATTCCACTCTGCTCAAACACCCGGCTCTGCACCTCGCGCGCAAGCGCCATTATATCATCCGCCGTGGCGTTTCCCATGTTGACGATAAAGTTGGCATGTTTTTCCGAGACCATGGCCTCTCCCCGGCGCAAACCTTTCAGGCCGGCCGCCTCAATGAGTCGGCCCGCTGAGTCACCAGGGGGATTCTTAAAAAAAGAGCCGGCCGATGCCGCGCCTGCCGGCTGTTTTTCCTTCCTGGCCGCCACGTGACGGCGGCAGGTTTCGATAATCTGCCGCTGGTTGCCGGGACGCAGGCGAAAAACCGCGCCGGTAACAATGGACTGCTCATATTCCGGTTTCTTAAACTGCATGCTCCGGTAGGCAAACACAACAGTGTCCTCCCCGAGTTCATGATACCCGCCCCGCCGGTCCACCAGGCATACCGTCTCCACCACCTGTCCTGTTTCCTTCCCCCAGGCGCCGGCATTCATACAGACCGCGCCGCCAACACTGCCTGGGATCCCGGCCATGAACTCAAGACCGGTCAACCCCTGGCGGACGCACCAGCCCAGGAATCCGGCCGCGGAACAACCCGCACCGGCCCGAACCAGATATTTTTCCGCCTCACCGGTCAACGCCTGCTCCGGTTTGATTTCGCAAAAACCGCGACCCAATACAATAACAACACCGTCAAAACCCCGGCTTGAAACAAGGATATTGCTCCCCCGGCCAATGACCCGCCGGCGGATATCCTGCGCCGTCAGCCACTTGATCAGGCGGCTGAGACCCGCCTGATCATCCACCACGACCATGGCCGCGGCCCTGCCGCCGGCCCTCAGGGTGCAGTACTCGGCCATGGGCGCATCCCAACGCACACTTCCGTCCCAAAACGAGGCCAGGGCCTCGCGCAACTCTTTGCCTAGGCCGCGCTGTTGCGTCTTTGATTCAGCCATGCGCACAAGCTCTTCTGTTTCGCATCAACCACTCCCTCTGTTCCGCAGCAGAGCAAGAAGTTCCTCACCGGCTCTGACGATGTTGCCGGCGCCAAGGGTCAGGAGCAGGTCACCCGGTTTCAGCAACCCGACCAGTTCCGCCGCCAGGCTGTTGACATCCCTGACAAGGTGAACGTTTCGCTGGCCGTGCTGCTTGACCGCCTCGACCAGGGCGGCGGAACTGACTCCCTCGACGGGCTCCTCGCCGGCCGGGTAGATGTCGGTCATGACAAGAATATCGGCCCTGTGAAAGGCGGTCTTGAACTCATCAAACAGTCCCCTGGTCCGTGAATAGCGGTGGGGCTGGAATGCAACCACCAGACGCCGCTCGGGCCAGCCGGTCCGTACCGCCTCCAGGGTCGCCCGGATCTCGGTGGGATGGTGTCCGTAATCGTCCACCACCAGGATGTCGCGTTCCTCGCCCTTGGTTTCCAGGCGGCGCTGCACTCCGCCAAAACTCTCCAGGGCATCGGCAATTACCTGAAAATCGATCTCCAGCTCCAGGCCGACCGCCACGGTTGCCAGACTGTTATAGATGGTATGACGACCCGGAAAGTTGAGCCGGACCCGGCCCAGCTCCTCGCCCCGGCGCAACACGGTAAACTCGCTCATCCGACCGTTTGTCCTGATATCCGCACCATACAGCTCAGCCTGCTCGCTCAACCCGTAGGTGATCATTCTCCGCCGGACCCGGGGCAGCAGCCCGGCAATATTGGGATCATCCAGGCAAAGGATCACGGCCCCGTAAAAGGGGATCTTGTCCATGAACTCCAGAAAAACCTCTTTTATATGATCCAGGTCATCGTAATGGTCCAGGTGTTCCAGGTCGATATTGGTCACCACCTCAATAACCGGAGCCAGCTTGAGAAAGGAGCCGTCACTCTCATCGGCCTCTGCCACCAGGAACTCTCCTTCGCCCAGCTTGGCGTTGCCGCCCAGGCTGTCCACCTTGCCGCCGTTGACCACGGTCGGATCCAGACCGGCCTGGTGCAGGACCCAGGAGATCATGGATGTGGTGGAGGTCTTGCCGTGACTGCCGGCCACGGCAATGCCGTACTTCTTGAGGCGCATGAGTTCGGCCAGCATTTCGGCCCGCTGGATCACCGGAATATGTTCCTCGACCGCCGTCACTACCTCCGGGTTGGTCTCGCCAATCGCGGAGGAGGTGACCACCACGTCCGCGCCCCTGACCCACTCACCCTTATGGCCGAGGCGGACGGTCGCCCCGAGCCCCTCCAGGCGTCTGGTCGTATCTGAACCACGCAGGTCGGAACCGCTCACCCTGTAGCCCAGGTTGAGCAGAAGCTCGGCAATACCGCTCATGCCGATACCGCCGATGCCGACAAAATGGATATGCCTGGTCTTCTGATACATACGCTATGCTTCCCGGGAAACCGGAGCCCCTCCCATCATTTCGAGACAAGCGTCGATAATGCGTTCAACAGCGTCGGGCCGGGCCATTGTTTTCATGGCCGTCGCCATCCGGTCCAGCCGGTCACGGTCCCGCGCAAGTTTGCGTATTTCTCCGGCGAGTTTAGTCCCGCTGAGTTCACCCTCGGGCAGGACCAGCGCGCCGCCGCCCTCCTCAAAGTAGCGGCCGTTGATCATCTGGTGATCATCCGCGGCAAAGGGATAGGGAACCAGCAGGGCCGGCAACCCCATGACGGCAAGCTCCGCCAGGGTGGTCGCTCCGGCCCGGGAAACGACCAGGTCGGCCCGCCCGTATACCGCTGCCATGTCCTGGATAAAATCACTCACCTCGGCTTGCGCTCCCGTTCCCGCATATCCCCGGCGGACGGTTTCCTCATCAGTGATCCCGCTCTGATGGATAATCCTGAACACCACCTGCTCGGCAGCCAGCAACTTCGCCGCCTCAACCATCAGCATATTAATCCGGTGCGCCCCCTGACTGCCCCCCAGAACCAGGATGGTAAAATCCGCGCCACCGCGATCTGTTTTCCGCTCAGCCGCTTTGAGAATCTCGGTCCGGACCGGGTTGCCGACCATCAGTGTCTTTTTGGCCGGAAATGCGTACCGGCACGGCAGGGAAAGAAAAATCCGGTCCGCTATCCGGCCAAGCATCCGGTTGGCCAGGCCCGGCACCGAGTTCTGCTCATGGATACAGACCGGAATCCGGCGCAGCTTGGCCGCCAGGAGAACCGGGCCGGTCACATACCCTCCCACGCCAAAGACCAGGTCCGGCCGAAACCGTTTCAGAATCCCGCCGGCTTCCCGGACAGCCGCAGGCAGTTGCGCGAGGCTGCGCAACCTGCGTGTCAGCCCCATTCCCTTCAACCCCATGCACTCAATGGTTTCCAGTTCGAAATCATACCGGGCCAGGGTCCGTCGGTCCAGGTGCCTTGGGGTACCGATAAAGAGCAGACGGCAGTTATTGAGCCTGCGCCGAAGACCCGTTGCCAGGGCGATACCCGGAAAGAGATGCCCCCCGGTGCCGCCGCCCGTGACCAGTACCCGGTACTCCATCAGCCTTCCCCCAGGCGGTCCCGGCGCTGTTGCAAAGCGTTGACCGCGTCCTGAAACACCTCGCCCCGCCGGGCATAGCTCGCAAACATGTCAAAACTGGCGCAGGCCGGAGACAACAAAACCGTATCACCGGGCCGGGCCAGTTTCGCGGCCCGGCAGACCGCGTCCCGCATGGATCCGGCCTGAACGACATCAACCAGGCCGCCCAGCTGCGCGGTCAATTCTCCCGCGGCCTCTCCGAGCACCACAAGGTGTTTGACGTGCCTGGCAACCGGTTCCTTCAGCATTGAAAAGTCATCTCCCTTGCTTCGGCCGCCCGCGATCAGCACCACGTTGTTTCCGCAACTTGCCAGAGCCGCGGCCACCGCGCCCGGATTGGTCCCCTTGGAATCATCTATGTAGGTTACGCCGCCCACCTCCGTCACCACGCTCATCCGGTGCGGCGGCAACCTGAAACTTGCCAGGCCGGCCCGAACCGCATCCGGCGGACAACCGAGAATCCTGGCGGGCAGGATGGCTGCGGCCGCGTTAAGCCGGTTCACCCGCGAAGCCAGCGACGTGTCGGCCAGATCATACTCCTCTTCCAGCCGCCGCCCTCCCAGCACCGCGGCCAGGGACACGCCCCGGTCAGTGACCCGCGCGTCTGCTGACGGATCAGCGCCAAAATGGAACACCATGCCGGCGGCAAGATCCGGCCCCCTCATGACCAGGTCATCGTCCAACCCCAGGATCGCCGCGTCAGCATTGGTCTGGGCGGCAAAAACCTTCCACTTCGCGGCAACGTAGCGCTCCATGGAGCCGTGCCGTTCCAGATGATCGGCTGAAATATTCAACAGCAGGCCGATATCGGGTCTGAACCCCTGGCCGATCTCAAGCTGAAAGCTGCTCAGCTCCAGGACCACCACCTGAGTGTCGCCGGGTCGACGGACATGCTCCAGAACCGGTGTACCGATATTGCCGCCGACAAAGACCTTCATGCCGCCCTGTTCCAGCAGGTGGCCGATCAGGGAAGTCACCGTTGTCTTGCCGTTGCTTCCGGTCACCGCGACAACCGGCGGCCCGATCCGGTCGGCGGCAAGAGCGAGTTCGCCGACCACGGGTATACCCTGACGGCGTGCCATAACTACCAGCTCCATGTCCAGGGGCACGCCCGGACCGGGAATGAGCAGATCCGCATCCCGCAGGCAGCCGGTGGTGTGACCGCCACATTCAAGTGTAACGCCCAGCTCTTCCAGCAGGACCAGCGCATCCTGATCGATCCGGTGCCGCTCCAGCGCTTCGGTGACCAGGACCCGGGCTCCCCGTTCAACCAGAAAACGGACCGTGGCCAGGCCCGAGACACCCAGGCCGATGACCACGCATTTCTGTCCCTTTCCGATCCTGATCATGTCAGCGCAGCTTCAAAGTTGCCAGGGCCAGCAGCCCCAGAACAATGGAAATGATCCAGAAACGGACCACCACCTTGGGCTCCTGCCATCCCTTTTTTCAAAATGATGGTGAAAAGGCGCCATCAGAAAAATCCGTTTGCCGCCGGAAACTTTGAAATATCCAACCTGGAGAATAACCGACAGCGCCTCCATCACAAAGATACCGCCGACTATGGCCAGAAGAAACTCCTGCTTGATGATAATGGAGACCGCGCCCAGGGCGCCGCCCAGCGACAGGGATCCCACGTCGCCCATAAAGATCTGGGCCGGATAGGTATTGAACCAGAGGAAACCCAGACAGGCCCCGACCATGGCCCCGCAGAAGACCGCCACCTCGCCGCCGCCTGGCACGTAGGGGATCTGGAGATAATCGGCCACAATCACGTGGCCGGCCACATAGGAAAAAATCACATAGACCGAGCCGCTGATAACCAGCGGCCCCGCAGCCAGGCCGTCGAGCCCGTCGGTCAGGTTGACCGCGTTGGAGGCTCCGACAATGACCAGTACGGCGAAGGGGATATACCACCAGCCCAGATCCGGCTGGAACCCTTTCACAAAGGGCAGACTTAACCGGCCGTCGTAAAGGGGATGGATGTAGAGGAACACACCCACCACTGAGGCGCCGATGACCTGCAGAACCAACTTGCCCCGGGCGGAAAGCCCCTTGCTGTTTTTTTTGCGGATCTTGCGCAGATCGTCCAGGGAGCCGATGGCCCCGAAAAAAAGCGTCACGCCTGCGAGCAGCCAGACCAGCCCGTTTGCCAGGTCCGCCCAGAGCAGGGTGGATATGGTCATGGCTCCGAGGATCAGGACCCCGCCCATGGTCGGTACCCCCTGCTTGGACCGGTGGCTTTCCGGCCCGTCGGTTCTGACAACCTGGCCGATCTGCAGCCGCCGCAGCTTCCTGATAAACCAGGGGCCAAAAATAAAGAGAATGAGAAAGGCTGTCACGGCACTGCCGATGGTCCGAAACGTGATATATCGGAACACGTTGAAGGCGCTGATCTGCGTGTGCAGTCCATAGAGAAGATGATAGAGCATCTCAGTTCCCTTCCTGGTCAAGGTGCTGTTCAAGGGCGGCCAGGACCTCTTCCATCCGCATGCCGCGCGATCCCTTGAGCAGGATCCAGTCGCCGCGCCGCAATTCTTTTTTCCTGACCAGACCGGCCAGCCAGGCGGCCAGTTCTTCCTGTTGCCGGGCCTGCATCACCCTGTCGCGGTCAAATCCGGCCTGAACCGCGCCGCTTGCCATCTCAGCGGCCAGTTCCCCCCTGGTGCCCAGGTGAGAATACTCCAGCTCCGCCACCAGGCGGCCGATCCGGCGATGGGCCTCGGGGCCGCCGGGACCAAGCTCCAGCATATCACCGAGCACCGCGACCCTCCGGCAATTCGCGCCAAAACCGCTGACGGTCCGCAGGGCTGCCGCCATGGAGCCGGGATTGGCATTGTAGCTGTCGTTCACCACCTTTACGCCGCAGTCCAACTCAACGATCTCCAACCGTTTATCGCCGGCCCCATATCTCTGCAGGCCCCTGACAATTACCTCCAGGTCAATACCTGCGGCAACAGCGATTGCAGCGGCAGCGGCACAATTGGCGACGTTATGCTCCCCGGTGGCAGGTATGGAAAACCGGTGGCGCCGTCCGTTGACCTGCAGGGTAAAACGCATACCGTGTTCACCCAGGCTGCTGATTCGGGTTGCCCGGACTGCCGGACGTAATCTCCGGCCGGCGGGTGTGACGGCAAAGCCGATACAAGTATCTCCATACAAACCTCGCAGTTTTCGCACGTGGGGATCGTCAAAATTGATCACCCGGAGTCCGGCTTCGGGCATGGCCGCAAACAGTTCGGCCTTTGCCCTTGCCACTCCCTCGACAGTTCCGAGCCCCTCCAGATGAGCTGCCTGGACGTTTGTTACGCAGCCGATATCAGGCGCGGCAATTTCGGTCAGCCGCTCTATTTCACCGGGCCGGTTCATGCCCATTTCAAGCACAGCTGTCCGGTGACCGGCATTGAGCCTGAACAGGGTCAGGGGCAGGCCGATCAGGTTATTGAAATTGCCCGCTGTTTTCAGCAGGCGCCGGTCGTGACCGGCGCCATAGTACTCCGCAAAAATCGCCGCGGCGAGCTCCTTGACCGTGGTTTTGCCGGAACTGCCGGTGATCCCGATCACCCGCAATCCCGGTGTCAGGGCGCGGCGCCTGGCCGCGGCCAGATCCCCCAGGGCATAAAGGGTGTCTGGGACCCTGATCACTGCCACGTCCGGCGGAACATGGGGACAGGATTCGCTCACGACCAGGCCGGCCGCTCCTTTTGCCAGAGCCGTATCCAGAAAATCATGACCGTTGAAATTTTCGCCGGCCAGGGCCAGGAAAATATCACCCGGCTCAATGGTCCGGCTGTCTGTTGAAATTTCACCAAGCAAACCAGGCCGGCCCGTCCGGACCAGTTGGCCGGCAACTGCTCTGGTTATGGAATCTGCGGTCCAGCGCAGCCGACTGTTGCCCACCTCGACCCGGTCGTCAAAAAACCGCTTGCCCGCGGCCGTTTCCTGGTAGGTTTCATGTCCTTTGCCGGCAACAAGCACCACGTCGTCGGGACCCGCTCCGGCGCAGACCAGGTGGATCGCCTGCCGCCTGTCACGAACAACGCTGTATGCCCTTGCCCCGGTTTTCATCCCGGCCAGCTCCTCCGGCTCAACCCGCCTGAGGCCTGATCCGCGGACCCCGGTTTCCATTTCAGCTAAAATTGCCGCCGGATCCTCGCTGCGCGGATTATCAGATGTCAGCATGATCAGGTCGGCATGTTCCGCCCCGATCCGCCCCATCACCGCCCGCTTGCCCCTGTCCCGGTCTCCGCCGCAACCGATCAGGCAAAACAGCCGCCCCCTGACCATCGGCCGCAGGGTTTTCAGGACATTTTCCAGGCCGTCCGGAGTATGGGCATAGTCAACGAAGACCACTGGTTTCCCCCTGCTCACGCCATAGGGCGGCATCCCGACCCGCTCAAGACGTCCCGGTATCGGGCCGACAGCCGCAAGACCCCGCTCAATCTCGCCCGGAGCCAGGCCAAGGCCGATGCCAACCCCGGCGGCGGCCAGCATGTTGAGAACATTATGGCGGCCGATCAAACCGGTCTGAATCGATATCGCTTCTCCGGCCACCAGGAAGGAACCCGTGCTGCCGCTGATATCCTGTTGCATATCACCGCCCCGAACCACGCACTCCTCTGAAAAACCGCAGGTCAGACTGCGCCGCCCCTTCCGGGCATCACCAAAAGGAACAAACCCGTCCTCCCTCAGAATGGTGAGAAGACGGGAACCCCAGCCGCCCTGCTCTCCCAGGGCCGGCTCATCCTGTATCACGACCGCTGTTCCGTCCGGCTGCAGATGCTCCAAAAACAGTTTCTGTTTGGCCCTGAAATACTCTTCCATCGTTCCGTGGTAGTCGAGATGATCGCGGCTCAGATTGGTAAACACCGCCATCTCAAACCAGAGCCCCGCAAGGCGCTGCTGCTTGAGGGCATGTGACGAGACTTCCATGACCACATGGGTCACGCCGGCCCGGCGCATCCGGTCCAGCAGGCTGTGGAGCTTAACCGGCTCCGGTGTGGTCAGGGGGGCCTCGGATGCGATTTCCCGTCCCTGTCTGTCCATATACCGATACTGGACCGTGCCGATAATTCCTGGCCTGAAACCGCTTTGGCGCAGTATCGTCTCAATGATCCAGGCCGTCGTTGTCTTGCCGTTGGTACCGGTCAGGCCGATCATTGTCATATCCCGGGCCGGATTGCCGTAAAAGGCGCCGGCCAGGAACCCGCAGGCTCTTCTGCTGTCCGCGACCCTGACGACTCCGCACCCCGGCGGACACTCCACATCCTGTTCAACGACAACAGCCAGGCAGCCCCGCTCACAGGCGTCCTGTATATAGGCGTGCCCATCGAGGCGCGTTCCGGCCAGGGCCACAAAGAGGGTACCCGGCTCAACCTGTCGCGAATCACTGGTTATCGAGCTCACCTGGTGGTCGAGTGACAGGCCTGAGATCTCGGCATCATCCAGGACGCCGAGCAGTTGCCGCAATGTTCTGTCCGGTCGGGACATCTAAATCCTCGAGGCCAGTTTCAGGACACACTCATCCCTTTCCCGCAGAAGCTCACCCGGCGCCGGTTCCTGATCGACGATCCGACCGCTGCCTTTGATCCGCACCGTGAGATGATAGGGATTTAACCGCTGCAGCCCCTTCCGCAGACTCAACCCGGTCAGTTCCGGCATGACGGCCGCTTTGCGCGACGCAAGACGCTCCGGAGCCCGGAAGTCTACCCGCCGGCTGATCAAGAACTGATTATAGTTCGCCTGGTCCCTGTCGGGCGGCACACGGCCTGCGACTGTTGCTATTTTATGCTGATCAAGCTGGACAAGCAGTTCAGCGCCGGCATCCACCAGGGCGGTCACGCCGGCATCATCCCTTCTGGCGGCCCGGCGCGGTGCAAATGTGTCCCAGCTCCCGACCATGAGCAAGACCTTTGACGGTGCCCGGGCAGGCACAGCGCCCACAAACAGATTCCGCATCACGAACCGGGCTCTCCCGCCGGCACGAACAATCCGGCTTACAGACGCCGCGTGGGACAGGTATTCACGCCCTGCCCCGACCTTTCGGACAAGCAGCTCCCGTTTCAAGCGGATGCCCAGGGCGGGCGAGGCTATCCTGTAACGTTGTGCTCCTTCCGTGCCTTGAGAGCGACCGTACAGTTTCCCCTGACTGTGGTCATATACCGATGCCAGGACATGGGGAGAAATCATCCGGCCGCCATTGACCATGGCAGCCGTAACCCGGGCAAGCTGCAACGGACTCAGACCTTCATTACCGGCAGGTCCGACCACATTCTGATCCGGCTGAACCATGCTGTCCGGCAAAGGGGTGGGAGCAGCGGCGGTGCCTGCCAACCGCGCAAACCACATCTGCGGCCGCTCTTCCAGGCCCAATCCGGGGGCGGCAATTGTCACCGGCAACAGGGGCGCGCCGGTTTCACCACTTTCCCGAATCGCCTCGGCCCTGATCGCCAGATCACGGTACAGCTCGGGCACAAGCGCTTCGGAGGCCAACCTGTTTTCCGACCAGCTCGCCTCCCGCCAGTAATAGTTTGGATTATAGCCGGGCGTTTCCGCCCAGGCCAGGACAGCGCCCGATTTGGCGTCAAGGACAATGGCCAACCCTCTGGTCATGTCCTGGTCGGCCAGATATTTCTCCAGTTTTTTTTCAACTTTTTTCTGCAGACCAAGGTCCAGGGTCAGGATAATATCGACAGGCATGCGCCCCAGGATCCCTTGTCCTTCAAAATCAATTTCCGGCAGGCTGGACGTCCTGAATTCTCCATGCTGAAGGAACATGTCATAAGCGCCCTCAACCCCGGCCAAACCAATACCGTCAGAGGTATACCCGACCAGAGCCGAGGCTGTTTCGTGTTCCGGATAAAACCGCTGCTCCTCCGGCTGCACATACACGCCGGCGAGCTCCCCCTGGACTAGGGGTTCGATCTCTTCCCGCTCCAGGTTATCAGCTATGACGAAGCTGCTCCGTTGCCGCCCGAGGGCGTTTTCAAGTTCTTCAGGATCCCTGCCGGTTGCCTCGGACAGTGCCTGAACAACCGCGTCCGGATCAACTATTTCGCGGGGCCGGACTCTGACGGAGTACAGGAGATAGCTGACTGCCAGCTCCTGCAAACCGCGGTCGTACACCGTGCCCCGTAAAACAGGTTCAGCAGACGTACTGTCTGCTGAACCGTTGGCCGTTTTGTCGGCAGCAAGCCGGAAATTTCTGCCGATATCCAGGAGGGAGGGATATAACCTGCACAGTCCTGTTCCGGCTGCTGCCAGCAAAAAAACACAAAAAATCACACCATAGCAACGACGCTTCCCACGTGATTTCCGGTGACTCACCCTGGCCATCTAATCCATCTTGCTAGAGAGAGCGGACCTGACCCTTTTGCGGAGCATGGAGCTGAAATTTCCTGCCGGCCAGCTCCGTCACATACTCCCTTGAAGTCAGCTGAGCCCTGGCCGCCAGGAGACGCATCTTCTCGCTGCCGTACTCGTTGCGGGCCGACTGCAACTGATCAAGCCTGGTCACGGTTGACGCGATATGCCAGTGCATAAGCTGACTGAAGGCAAACACGATCAAAAGAGCGATCCCGAGAATCAGGGCCACCAGCCGGGCCAGGCGCTGCGAAACCATACCATCCGTCCGGACAGCAACCTGTTGCCGAACGCCGATCACACCTGCCTGTGGCTTGAAAACCCGCGATGTTATGCCTGCAAACATACTCTTTCCTCCAACCTGTGTTCCATGTCTTGACTGGAATTATCAGCCGGTCACTCTCCTCTCCGCCACCCGCAGCCTGGCACTTCGTGCCCTGGGATTGGCGTCCACCTCGTCCTGGCCAGGCACTACCGGTCTGGCAGTCACAACCCGGTACAACCGGTTATCCGCAAATTGTCGCTTGACGATCCGATCCTCCAGCGAATGAAAGGTAATGACACAGACCCGTCCTCCCTCAACCAGAAGAGAAGGAGCGTCCGTCAGAATCCGCACCAGGTTGTCGAGTTCCCTGTTGACTGCTATGCGCAGGGCCTGAAAGACCCTGGTGGCCACGTGCTTCTTTTTCGGATGAAAGCGGCGCGGTATAGCCGCTGCCACCAGATCGGCCAGCTGTCGCGTTGTTTTGACCGGTTCCCTCATCCTTGCTCCGACAATATGAGCGGCTATACGACGGGCCTGGCGCTCTTCGCCGTAGTTGTAGAAAATGTCCGCCAGCTCCTCCCTGCTCAACCGTGCCAGCAGGTGCGCCGCGGTCACCTCCTGCCTGATATCCATCCGCATGTCAAGGGGCGCGTCCGCCCGGAAGCTGAAACCCCGCTCCCCCCGGTCCAGCTGAAGCGATGAAACACCCAGGTCGAGCACCAGGCCATTGATCCGCCCTACTCCTTCAGCGGCCAGGACATCCGGGAGCTCCGCGTAGCTGGCCCGGACAGTGCGGATTCTCTCTTGCAACCCGGCCAGGTTCCGCCGGGCCAGCAAAAGGGCGTCTTCATCCCAGTCCAGACCGATGAGCCGCCCGCCCGGCGCCGAGGCCTCCAGGACCAGCCGGGCATGACCACCCAGGCCCAGGGTGCCGTCAACATATATTCCACCGCTGACCGGCTGCAGATACCTGACAACCTCCCTGCCGAGAACAGAGACATGGGTTGCGCCGGAGTTGTCTTTCATCCGGCCTACAGGATCCCGAGCGAGGAGAGCCCCTCTTCGAAATCCTTGAACTTGTCGCGGGTCCGCCGGGTCTCATCAGCCCAGGCCCCCTTGTCCCAGATCTCAAAATGATCCAGCATGCCGTTCAACACGACTTCCTTACCTAACCCGAACTCGGCCCGCAGTGAGGGCGGCAGGAGGATCCGCCCCTGTCTGTCCAGAGGGCACTCAGAAACGCCGGAGATCACGTACCGGACAAAATCACCGAACCCCGGAATACTGCGGGCCTGGTCCAGGAGCTTATCCTCGACCCTCTTCCATTCAACGGCCGGATACGCCTTCAGGCTCTTCTGCCAGTTGGTAACGATCAACTTGTCGGAATAGGCCTCGCGCAACACCTCCCGGAACCGGCTCGGTATGTTAAGCCTCCCCTTGGCATCGAGCGTATGCTCCGACCGGCTGCGAAACCGAAGTTTTGCCGCCTTGCTTTTCTGGGACCGTCCAGCCATCCTCGCCCTCCGGGCACCCTTTTACACCACTTTGCACCACTTATCTTAGAGGATATAATAGCTGGCAGGGAGTGTCAAGGAGAAAATACAGAACTTCAACGAGTTGATACACGGACCAAAACCGCACCCGCACCACAACATATAGTGTACCACTATGACTGCGAACACAATCGGATCATGTGCCAAATCAACGCGATAAACAACTAACCTATAGAAATTTCAAGCTAAGAATAGAAAAAGAAAACCAAAGGGCTCCAAGGAAACACGTTCATGGGGGGAAAAGTGGCGCATACAATCAGGAAGAAAAAAAAGAGACTGACTCGCAGGAAGTCTCCTGAATCCGTGAGCGTTCACCTGTGGTGCAGATGGTTCGTAACCGGTCACAGGGTAGAATGAAAAAATGTATAAAACCGCTACCTTGCAAGTGGTTACGATGATTCATATTCAGGTTCATCAGAGGAAAAACGGGCCCTGGCAGGCACAACCGCACAGGCACAATATCCTGTGACGAGTTACAGGCCCTGTCCCGTGCTGATCTCCTCGTAGAAATCGCGGCCCGAGACGTCGTTGATAACCACGGCTGGGAAGTCTTCCACCACAAAGCGAAACATGGCTTCCGGTCCGGCATCCTCAAAGGCAACCAGTTCAACCTCCCTGATGCACCGGGACAGGAGCGCTCCGGCTCCGCCAAAGGTAACCAGGTAGACGGCGCCGTGCTTGTGCATGGCCGCGCGCACCTTGGAGGAGCGGGCGCCCTTGCCCATGGTGGCGCTCAGGCCGAGTTCGAGCAAACGGGGGGTGTAGGCATCCATGCGATAACTGGTCGTCGGCCCGGCCGCGCCGATGACCCGGCCGGGCCGGGCCGGGCTGGGACCGACATAGTAAAGGAGCTGCCCGGCCAGATCCACCGGCAGATCCCGGCCTTCATCGAGCAGGGCGCAGAGACGCCGGTGGGTCTGGTCCCGACCGGTGTACATACTGCCGGAGAGCCGGATCAGCTCCCCGGCCCTGAGTTCGGACACCACGTCAGAGGCCAGGGGCAACTCGACCCGCCTGGTGTCTGCAAAACTTTCCGGCGCACGCAAAAGCGACATCTTTGTTCCTCCCGGATCCGTGACGTAAACCTGTTCTTGTCTTGTTTTCTCCCAGCCGGGTGCGGACTATCCTGCAACCCGGGCCTGGCCGGCCTGCCTACGCTTACAGGCTCACCTGTTTATGGCGGTGGGAATGGCACTGGATATTGACGGCCACCGGCAGGCTGGCGATATGGGTCGGAAAGGTATCCACATGCACGGCCAGGGCCGTGTTGCAGCCACCCAAACCATGGACGCCGCGACCGCCGGCGTTGACCTTCCCCAGAATCTCCGCCTCGATTTCCGCCACATCATCGCGCCCGGCCGGTTCGCCCAGGGGCCGCAACAGGGCCTTCTTGGCCATGAAGGCGGCCCGTTCAAAGGTGCCGCCGATCCCGACGCCCACCACAAGCGGCGGGCAAGGGTTGGGCCCGGCCTGGATCACGGCATCCACAACAAAGTCAATGGCACCGGGAATGCCTGCGGACGGGGGCAGCATCTGCAGACGGCTCATGTTCTCGCTGCCGCAGCCTTTGGGCAGAAAGGCGATCTCCAGGAGGTCACCCTCCACCAGTTCCACATGCACCACGGCCGGAACATTGGTCCCGGTATTTTTGCGGGTCACCGGGTCACAGACCGACTTGCGCAGATACCCCTCCTCGTACCCGGCCCGCACTCCCTCCTGCACCGCCGACTCAAGATCACCGGTCAGCTGCGCCTCCCGGCCCAGGGTGACGAATATCGTGCAGATACCGGTATCCTGACAGGCCGGGATCATTTCGCGGCTGGCAATATCAGCGTTGACAATCAAAATATCGAGCACGTCTCTGGCCAGGGACGAGGTCTCCCTGTCCCGCGCCGCCAGCAACCCGTCGAGGATATCCGGCTCCAGGTTGTGGGCCGCTTCAATGGCCAGGTCCCTGACCGCTGCCGTTATCTTTTCCGTCTCAATCGTGCGCATGATTTGTAGCCTATTGCTCATCCGTCAGCAGGGAACTGAAATCAACCGACGCGCCAAAGGTATGCTCCCCGGCCGGGAACACGCCCTGCTCAACCTCGGCCTTAAACGCAGTTACCGCCTTCCTGACCTCGGGCGCCAGCCGGGCATACTGCTTGACAAAGGCGGGCCGGAACTGCTCGAACAACCCCAGCAGATCGTTGATCACCAGGACCTGGCCGTCGCAGCCGCTGCCGGCACCGATACCTATGGTCGGCACGGAAACTGCGCCGGTAACGATTGCAGCCAGATCGCCGGGCACGCACTCAAGCACCAGGGCGAAAATACCGGCCTCGGTCAGGGCCTTCGCGCCTGCCAGCATGGTTCTGGCCGATTCAAGATCACGACCCTGCACCTTGTAGCCGCCGAGCTGACCGGCGGTCTGGGGCGTGAGACCGACATGGCCCATGACCGGGACGCCGGCCCGGGTCAAGGCCCGGACCACGTCCGCCATCTCGGCGCCGCCTTCAAGCTTGACCGCGTCACAACCCGCCTCCTTGAGAAAACGGATACCATTGCTGACCGCCGCATCCGTGGAACCCTGGTAGGAACCAAAGGGCATGTCCCCCACCACCAGCGCCGCTCTGGTCACCCGGCTCACGGCCCGGCAGTGGTGCAGCATCTCATCCATGGTCACCGGCACGGTGCTGTCGTACCCGAGCACCACCATGCCCAGCGAATCGCCCACCAGGAGAATATCTATCCCCTCCTCATCCAGCAGCCGCGCCATGGACGCGTCATAAGCGGTGAGCATGGTCAGCTTTTCCCGTCCCTTGCGGGCCAGGATGTCCTTTACGGTGCGTTTTTCGGTCATGGCAAACTCCTGGTACGCGGTCACAACTCCTGCTACTCAAACAATCCCTGCTGCCGTGCCAGGCCAGGGTGAACAGGCCGGTCAAAATGCTCGTATGCGGCCATCGTGGCCATTCTCCCCCGGGGGGTGCGGACCAGAAAGCCGGACTGGATAAGAAAAGGCTCGTACACGTCTTCCAGGGTGGTCTTTTCCTCGCAGACCACGGTCGCCAGGGTATCGATACCAATGGGGCCGCCCTGGAACCTGTCGATTAAGGTCAGGAGAATGCGGCGGTCCATCTCATCGAGCCCGTACCGATCCACGGCCAGAATATTGAGGGCGTCGTCCGCGACCTCGCGGCTGATGACCGCGTGTCCCCCGACCTCGGAGAAATCCCTGACCCGGCGCAGAAGCCGATTGGCGATCCGGGGCGTGCCCCGGGAACGGCGGCCCAGCTCCAGGGCGCCCTCCTCGTCAATACCGATACCCATCAGGTCGGCCGAGCGTTTGATAATGGCGACCAGTTCCTCCGGGGCATAAAACTCCAGCCGGAGGATAACCCCGAACCGATCCCGCAGGGGCGGGGTCAGAAGCCCGGCCCTGGTGGTGGCGCCGACCAGGGTAAAGCGGGGCAGCTCCATCTTGACGCTGCGGGCGCCCGGCCCCTGGCCGATGACCAGATCCAGCTGAAAATCCTCCATGGCCGGGTAGAGGATCTCCTCAACCACGTGACTGAGACGGTGAATCTCGTCTATAAAAAGCACGTCTCCGGCCTGGAGACTGGTCAGGATTGCGGCCAGGTCGCCGGGCCGCTCGATAACCGGGCCGGAGGTCACCTTGATGCCGGCGCCCATCTCGTTGGCAATGATATAGGCCAGGGTGGTCTTGCCCAGGCCGGGAAAGCCGTGCAGCAGGGTGTGATCAAGCGGCTCGCCGCGGTTGCGCGCCGCCGCGAGGAAGACGCTCAAACTCTCCTTGAGCCGATCCTGGCCGATATAATCGGTCAGTTGCCGGGGCCGAATCTCAACCTCGGGACGGATCTCCGCACCGGTCTCCTCGGGCGAGACCAGGCGGCGTCCGGTGATCTCTTCGTCAAAGTTCATACTCTCCCTGTTCTCCTGTCCTGTAACAGACGCCCCATCAGTTCAGAGACCGCAGGGCCTCGCGAATCAACTCCTCAACCTTCATGGCGCCGAAGCTTTCCGCGTGATGCTTCCGCACCCCCTGCAGGGCCTGCCAGGCCATGGCCTCGGAATAGCCGAGGTTGACCAGGGCGGACAGGGCGTCGCGCACCGCGCCGGTTCCCTCCATGGCCTCGCCTCCCCCGCCCGGTTCAAGGTCGGACTCAGGCGCGGCAAAGCTGCCGGCCTTGTCCTTGAGCTCCATGCACATCCGCTCGGCAGTCTTCTTCCCCACTCCGGAGAGTGCGGTCAGCCGACTGATATTTTTCAGGGAAATCGCCTCGCACAGCCCGGACGGTGATATGCCGGAAAGAATGGCCAGGGCAAGTTTGGGGCCGATGCCGGAGACGGTGTTGAGCAGCAGAAACATCTCCCGGTCCCCGGATTCGGAAAACCCGTACAGGGTAATGGCGTCCTCCCGGACACTGGTATGAACATGGACAAAGATTTCATCGCCGACACCGGGCAGACGGTCATAGGTGCGGCTGGAGATCTGGACATCGTAGCCGACGCCGTTGACGTCAATAACAATACGGGCCGGATCCTTGACCAGTAATATTCCGGAAAGGGAAGCTATCATCGTTCTCCAGTGGTTGCCGGTTCCTTGAGAGGTCTTTTTTCGAGTCTGTCAACGGTGATACGTTCGCAAAAACTTGCCAACACCAGCCGAGCACAACGATAATTCAACACGTTGCAACACTGACCCGTCGGATTCGCGACATTTTGCGAATCCGACAGTGGTTGCGGGTTAACTTGAAAACTCCGGGCCGGACACCACCATCCTGCCGGCGTGACAGATAGCAACCGCCAGGGCGTCCGCCGCGTCCTGGGCCGGGGTGGAGGAGAGCTCCAGCAGGGCCCGAACCATGTGCTGTACCTGGGCTTTGTCGGCCTGGCCGTAACCGGCCACGGCCTGCTTGACCAGGCGCGGCGCGTAATCATGGACCCTGAGTCCCGACCGCATGGCCGCCAGGACAGCCGCCCCCCGGGCATGGCCCAGCTTAAGGGCCGAAGCCGGATTGACGGCCATGAACACCTGCTCCACCGCCGCGACTTCGGGCTGGTGGCGATCAATAACCGCCCGCAGCCCCTCGTAAATATCCAGCAGCCGCATCCCGAGATCACTATAGGTGGTGCGAATCGTGCCGCAGGCGACAAAGCCTATCTGATGCCCGCATTTCTCGATCACGCCATAGCCGGTGGCCCGGGAACCGGGATCAATACCGAGAATACGGCTTCGCGGGGTCACGCCGGTCCCGCTCCGATCAGGAGAGCGCTTCCATCAGCGTGTCATCAATATCAAAGTTGGCGTGCACCTTCTGCACGTCGTCATGATCCTCAAGATTTTCCAGGAGCTTAAGCAGGGAACGGGCAGTTTTCTCCTCGGTCACGTCCACGGTATTTCTGGGCACCATCTGGAGCGAGGCTTCCACGTATTTCAACTCGGCCTTGTCCAGATTCTCCACCACCTCGTTGAAATCCTCGGGCGCGGCCACGACCTGGAAGGTGGTATCCTCTTCCACCACGTCTTCGGCCCCGGCCTCCAGGGCAATGTCAAGCAGGTCCTCTTCGGAGATGGTTTCCTTGTCCACCACGATAACCCCCTTCTTGTCAAACATCCAGGCCACGCAGCCCGACTCGCCCAGATTTCCGCCGCTCTTGGCGAAAAAATGACGCACATCGGCCACGGTCCGGTTCTTGTTGTCGGTCATGGTCTCCACCAGCACGGCCACGCCGCCCGGGCCGTAGCCCTCGTAAAGGATCTCCTCGTAGTTAACGCCTTCCAGGCCGCCGGTCCCCTTCTTGATGGCCCGCTCGATGTTATCCTTGGGCATATTCTCCGACTTGGCGCTCAGGATGGCGGTCCGCAACCGCGGATTGGCATCGGGGTCGCCGCCGCCCATCTTGGCCGCGACTGTTATCTCCTTGATAAGTTTGGTAAAGATTTTGCCGCGCTTGGCGTCATTGGCACCTTTCTTTCTCTTGATGGTGCTCCACTTTGAATGTCCTGACACGTTTTTTCCTCCGAATCGTCTATCT
>JAJRTB010000059.1 GCA_024278495.1 Deltaproteobacteria bacterium | reverse complement strand
TCCAGGTATGGCGTGGCGGCCGGAATATTTTCCAGCCTGACATCCAGGTTGCCGGCCAGGGACATGATGGGACAGTAGACGTCAAACAGGTCGACGTCCATGGTTCCCGGCAGGCGTATTTCATCAACGCCCCGTATATTTTTGAATAGCAGGCGGAGTGGTTCAGGGCAGACCAGGACAAGTTTTTTGCACTGCTCCGCCGCCATGGGCAGAAAACGCGCGAACTGGATGGCGTCGCCGTTTCCCTGCTCCGTGTGGACCAGCAATGTTTTGTCATGAATATCCTCACCTGTCCACTTCGGCTGCGGACAGTCAAACGGGGAGAACGAGGGCAGGTTCCAGCGCCACTCGTATTCCTTCCAACCTTCTTGAAAGTTGCCGCGCTTGAGCAGCAGCAGGCCCCGGTTAAAATGGGCAACGGCATACTGCTGATCAGCCTTGATCGCCTGTTCATAATGGCGCATGGCCCTGTCGTCATCAAGCTTGCCTGCCCAGGCGTGACCGATGCTGTTATGCGCCTCGGCGTGACCGGGATCCTGCTCTACGACCCTGGTCAGGGTATCAATGGCCCTGTCCCACTGTTCCAGGTCCGAAAGGACAACCCCAAGATGATAATGGGCCGCAAGAGGAGCATCTTGCCGGGCAGCGATTTCTTCCCAACAGCGTGCGGCCGCTTCCAGGTCACCACCCTGATAATAGCGCGCGGCCTTGTCCATTTGCAGCTGTATTTCGTCCGGTTGCGCGACCTCGGAGAGGGCGTCGTCGGGAAGCGAGTAGGAGGAGTGCACAAGCGGATGGGTCAGTTCCAGCAGCGCCGGGAAACGCGCCGGCAGGGCCTGGACTGCGAAAATCTCCTGCACACCGCCGGTGAAAATCAGGTAACCGACCGTTTGGCCCTGGTTGATGTCGACTATCCAGACCCCGCAATGTCTTTCCCCGCACCTCCTGGTCAGTGGCAGACCGGCAAAGATCGCGGTTTCCCTGACCTGTGACAGACCGATGACGGCATACGGGCCGATAAAGTCCAGGCCGCGGCAGAACCCCGGCACTTCGGCGACCACCCTGGTTCTGCCGGATTCCGGATTGACCTCGAGCAGGAGGCCGGCGCCGGATTCCAGCACCCAGAGCCGGTGGTCATGCCAGCGGGGCGAATGCGGCATGGACAGGCCTTCGCAGACAAATGTGCCGGTTTTCACCTCCATCAGAACTCCGCCGCCGGCCTTGTTTGCCCGCCAGCCCGCCGGAGAGTCGCTCGTACCTAGGGCTGTGACCCATGCCGGAGCGCCGTCCCGCATGGCCAGGCCGTTTAAATGGCACCGGTCGCTTAAGTCATATGCCGTAATAAAGGGCGGCCGCCACCGGGGCGTGACACTGTATGAACGGTCAATGGTGCAGAGACAAGACATCCTGGTATTGACGAGCCACAACTCACCGTTCCCGTCAAAGGCCATCTCATGGATGTCTATGTCGCCGGTAACATGAAGCTCGCGGGGCAGGTAACAGGCGTCATGCCGGCCTTCGGAATCGATCTTTCCGGCCACGGCCGGCATGTTGTAATGATCCAGGACAAAGGGCCCGGTTCCGATACTGAGCCTGGGGCCGGAAAGGGCCAGCCCCATGGGCTTGTCCATGTCAATGAAATGGGTGTTGAGGCCGCCGTTATCCTCCCGCATCAGGATAAGTTTGCCGGCCTGGTACGTGGTCACGGCCAGCGATATCCCGGCCTGCCGGAGAAATTGACCGAAGCCTGGCGTGGACTGGCTCTGCAGAACTGTTGTCATAAGGGAATTCCGTAACCGTGCTCACTCGCGTTTACGGAAAATTCCTGAATCCGTGAGTGTTCACCTGTGGTACAGACGGGAAAGTTACGAGGAAAATGTCAAAGGCTGAAAATAGCGGCTTTGCCGTTTTTCCCGGGAATAACGTAATAACGGGTGCCCTTGTATTCAAAGGACCCGATATCGCACTTCTCCCCCTGGGGACGAACGATACCGCGCTGGTCCCGATTGTTGACCGGGGACGAGGCACAGACCGTGTTGTCACCGGCGTCTATGGCGCCTGAGCCTTTCTGGAGCGCATGGGTCAGGGTGGGGCCTCCGTTAGAGGCCAGGGGACCAAGCCTGGGGTCCCCGTCACCTGTCCGGCCACAGGAGTTGTCTTCGAACCAGTTATTGCCCTGGTCAATGATGGGCGCGCCGGCACAACTGGCACTGCCGAGGCTGTTGCTGATGATCGTGTTGCGCAGGGTAACCGTACTGGAATAGTTGAACAGATCATTGGCTGTGGGAGCGCTGTTTTCTGCCAAGGTCGAATTTATAGAGGTAACACTGTCGTATCTTTCAAACAGCCCACCTCCTGAAAGACCGGCACTGTTCCCGGACAAGGTGGAGTTGCTGAGATAGGTTTTTCCTGCCATGCACAGCAATCCACCGCCATACCCTTGCGAGCTGTTGTTGGAAATGGTGGAATTTTTCAGCGTAATGCTACTTTTGTACCCTCCTACGCCGCCGGCCATTCTGGATGCATAGTTTTTTGACACCGTACAGTTGTTGAGCAGGAGGACGCTGTAATCAACATTGATGATACCTCCGCCATACGCAGCGCTGTTTGACGAAATGATCGAGTTATTCAACGTAATGCTGCTCTGGACATTGCATATGCCGCCGCCCATCTGATCTGTCCCGGTCGCGCTGTTGCCTGTCACAGTTGAATTTTCAATGGTCACAATACTTGTATTGATATTGAGAATGCCGCCTCCTCCGTTCAGCGGCGTTGACGTGCTGGTTCCGGGTAATCCGGTGGCGGCATTGGAAGAAACAGTGCACCGGTTCATGGTAACCGTGCTGTCTGAGTTGAGCATGCCGCCGCCAATGTACGCGGTGTTGCCGCTTATTGTGACATTTTCGAGCGTTGCTCCCGATCCGGGATAGTTATTGGTGTCATAATTGACAAGCCCTCCACCGTATATTGCCGAATTACCGCTCAGGGTGCTGTTGGTTATGGTCACCTTCCTCCTGTTGAAAATGCCCGCTCCGAACGGAGCCAACCCGTTTGAAATGGTAACATTGTCCAGGGCCAGGTCGCCGGTGGTCGTGACATACAGCAACCGGAACTCCGGAGCCGCAACAGCGCGCCGTATGGTGGAACCGTTCCCCTGGATGGTTATCCGCGAAGAAATGGCCGGCAATCCATTAGGACCGAAGGGAGCAGTGTTGTCAACCGTATTGATGGTATAGGTGGCGCCGGCCTCCAGGATGA
>JAJRTB010000058.1 GCA_024278495.1 Deltaproteobacteria bacterium | reverse complement strand
GGCGATGCCAAGTCCACCCTGCAGGAGCTTTTGCAGGAGCGGTATAACGAGGGTCCTGAATACGTGCTTGACCTTGAGGAGGGGCCTGCCCATGCCAGGGTTTTCACGGTATCGGCCCGGTTCCGGGGCGAGAGGCTCGGCATGGGCAGGGCGTCCAGCAAGAAAGAGGCCGAGCAGCAGGCTGCCCGCGCAGCCCTGAAACGGTTGCGTGCCGGCGTCGGCTGAACCGCAATCATGTCTGCCCGTGATCCGTCTGCTTCCGGCAGGATGCTGGTCATCCCGGTTTTTATCCCCCACCAGGGCTGTCCCCATACCTGCGTGTTCTGCAACCAGTTCCGGATCAGCGGCCGGGAAGGGCGGTCTCCGGTGACCCCGGCCCGGGTGCAGGAGATTATCCGGTGCTGGCTGTCCCGCGGCTCCAGGAATCGCAAGGAGGTCCAGGTCGCTTTTTACGGCGGCAGCTTTACCGGTTTGCCCCGGGAGCGTCAGCGGGAACTGTTCCTGGCGGTCCGCCCCTTTCTGGAGAGTGGCGAGGTCCACTCAATCCGGCTGTCGACCCGGCCCGATTATGTGGACGACTCAACAGTGTCCTTTTTGCGGGCGCACGGGGTGGTGCTGGTGGAGCTGGGCGTCCAGTCCATGGATCCCGGGGTCCTTGAAGCCGCCGGCAGGGGGCATTCTCCTGAGCAGGCATCCGGGGCGGTCCGGTTACTGCGCGCGGGCAACCTGCGGGTCGGCGTCCAGTTGATGATAGGTCTGCCGGCCGAAACCACGGCTTCGCTTGCGCGGACGGCGGAAGAGGTGACCGGGCTGCGGCCGGATCTTGTCCGCATCTATCCTGTACTGGTACTCAAGGGGAGCGCCCTGGCCGACTTGTACCGGCGCGGCGAATATCAGCCCTTGAGCCTGAACAAGGCGGTGATCCGCGCCGGTTGGCTCAAACGCCGTTTTGACCGGGCCGGGATCCCGGTCGTGCGGATGGGGTTGCAGCCCGGTTCGGAACTGGAAGAGAGTCTGGTCGCCGGCCCCTATCATCCGGCATTTGGCGAGCTGGTCAACAGTCGTCTCATGCTGCGCCGAACCCGGAAGCTGCTGGCCGCCGCCCGAACAAACCAGGTGACTCTGGTCATCAACGACAGGGATCTGTCCGTGTTCCGGGGCATTCGCCGAGCCAACATGCGGCGCCTGGACCGGCTCAACCTGCTGGACCGATTCATCCTGCGCACGGACAGCAGCAGGCCGCGCCAGAGTGTTACGGTTGCCGGTTGATTTTCCCTGGACCATGATGATTCCGCAAAAAAACTTGTCAGTACCAGCAAAGCACAATGATAACCCAACACGTTGCAATGCTGTGTCGTCGGGTTTGCGGCTTGTTGCGAATCCCACAACCATGACAGTCAGCGACAATGCTCAGTGTTACTAATCTCAGCCTGCAGTACGGCAACAAGCACCTCTTTCGCGACCTCTCGGTCCAGGTCCACCCCGAGGACCGGATCGGCCTGGTCGGGGTCAACGGCACCGGCAAGTCCACCCTGCTGAAGATTATCTGCGGTGAGCAGGAAACCGATCCGGGCACGGTCAACCGTGCCTCCTGGTTCACGGTGGCCTACCTGCCCCAGGAGGTGACCATCTCGCTTGGCCGCCGCACTCTCTTTGAGGAGGCGGAGACCGCCTTTGCCGACGTGCTTCGGGCCCAGGCGGACCTGGAGGCGGTGTCTGAAGAGCTGGCTTCGGTGTCCTCGGACGACCCGCGTCTGGCGGATCTCCTCAAGCGCCAGGGCGGGCTGCAGCAGCTGGTGGAGGGACGTGATGTCTTCACCATCCGGCCGCAGATTGAGCGGATCCTGACCGGTCTTGGTTTTTCCGCGGCAGATCTTAAAAAGGAGGTGCGCAGTTTTTCCGGCGGCTGGATCATGCGGCTGCTGCTGGCCAAGCTTCTTCTGCAGAAACCGTCCCTGCTCCTGCTTGATGAGCCGACCAATCACCTGGATCTGGATTCCCTGACCTGGCTGGAGGATTTTTTGCAGCAGTACCAGGGTGCCATTGTTGTTATTTCCCATGACCGGGCCTTTCTTGACCGGCTGACCAGTACCACCTGGGAGTTGAGCCTGGGCCGCTTGACCGTTTACCGGGGCAACTATTCAAAATATCTGAAGGAAAAGGAGGAGCGGCTCACCATTGAGCGGGCCGCCTATGCCAACCAGCAGGCCATGATCAAGCAGACCGAGCGGTTCATCGAGCGGTTCCGCTCCAAGTCGACCAAGGCCCGGCAGGTCCAGAGCCGGATCAAGCAGCTGGAAAAGCTGGAGCGTATTGAACTGTCCGAAACCGAACGGCAGGTCCGGTTTTCCTTTCCGCCGGCCGCGCCCTCGGGAAAACAGGTTCTGGAGTTGAAAAATCTCGGCAAGAAATACGGTGACCACACGGTCTTCAGCGGCGTCGATCTGACCCTGAACCGGGGCGACAAGCTGGCCGTGGTCGGGGTCAACGGGGCCGGCAAGACTACCCTTCTCAAGATTATCGCCGGCCAGGAGCCGGCCACGGGTGAGGTGCGCCTCGGTCATAACGTCATTCTGACCTATTTCGGCCAGCACCAGGCCCAGGAACTCGCGCCCGGGCTGACCGTGCTGTACACGGTTTATCACGCGGCCGAGGACAAGACCATGACCCAGGTCCGTTCCCTGCTGGGCGCCTTTCTCTTCAGCGGCGACGAGGTGGACAAGAGGGTCCAGGTCCTTTCAGGGGGCGAAAAGAGCCGGGTGGCCCTGGCCTCGATGCTGGTCAGGCCGGCCAATCTGATGCTGCTTGATGAGCCGACCAATCACCTGGATATTACCTCCCAGGAGGTGCTGCAGGATGCCATGGCCCAGTACGAGGGCACCATTATCGTGGTTTCCCATAACCGTTTTTTCGTCAACTCCTTTGTCAACAGGGTGCTTGAGGTCCGGGACGGCCGGGCAACGCTGTACGAGGGGAATGTCGAGGATTACCTGGATCGGCGGCGGCGTGAGATGGAAGCCGCTGCTGAAAAGAAAAAGGAAACCGGCCGCGCCGGCACAAACAGGAACCGGCCACAGGACAGTCCGGGCCGGGTCCGTGACAAAAAAGAGCTGCGTCGGCTCAAGGCTCAAAAACGAGCCCGGCAGGCGGCCAGGCTCAAGCCGCTGAAACAGCAGGCCGAACGGGCGGAAGAGCTGATCCGGCAACTTGAGAGCCGCAAGCAGGAGCTGGAGCGGTTGATGGCGGATCCGGACCTGTACCGGGATCAGGAGAAGTGGGCCGGGACCAGCAGGGAGTACGCGGCGCTGGAGCGGCGGCTGGAGCGCCAGTACGGCATCTGGGAAGATGCGCAGGAAAAGATTGAGGCCCTTCTGGCTGATTGAACCCGGCCCGGGCCGAAAAGACTTGCTTCCGCCGGTGTCTTTGGGGTAATAATATTTCTTTATGTTCGAACAGGTCGCCGGTGACGGCTCAGGCTCCGGTGCGGGGAGGGGCAATCTCCCCGGAAGTCCTTGCGGAACATTGTTGTTCAAAGCCCAGAGGTACTATGAATTTTTTGAGACACATCTCTTTGATTATGGGGGCGGCGGTTGCCTGCTGCCTTATGGTAACCGGCATGGCCATGGCGGCCGAGACCGGCAAGGCTGTGGCAATTTTGCCATTTACCCTGAATGCTCCGCCTGACAAACAGTATTTGCAGGAGGGATTGCGCGATATGCTCGGCAGCCGGATCCGGACCGAGGCCGGGGCCGAGATTTTGCCCAGGCAAAAGGTCGACGCTCTGCTCCGGGAGAACGGCGGCAGGCTGGTCGCCCGCAACATGGCCTCCTTTGCCGGGAAGGCCGGGGCCGATTATCTTGTTTTCGGGTCGATCAGTTCTCTGGGCGCGGGCATTTCCATCGATGCCCAGGTTTTCAGCGCAGCCGCCCCCGCGGCCGGGGCGGTGCAATCATTTTACGGCTCAGCCGTCACCAATGATCAGATCATGCGGGCCATCGATACTTTGGCCTGGGACATCATTGAGGCCCTGTTCAACAAGAAACGGCCGACATCCATGGTTCAGGTGCCCCGGGCCCAGGACCGGAATGCCGGCGTTTCCGGTTTTGCCACGGCCCATCCGGAAAAGACCTTTATGAAGTCCGGGGGCAACTACGGCATCCGCAGCGGCCGCAATTTTGTCAGGACCCGCAACTTTGAGATGGGGATCCGGAGTATCGAACTTGCCGATGTGGACGGAGACGGCCGTGAAGAGGTCATTCTGGCCGACAAGAGAGAAGTGCGGGTCTTTGATCGGGACGGCACCCGGCTCAACGCCATCGGTACCGTCAGGATGCCGGCCCGTTACCTGGTCCATAATGTCAACGCGGCGGATCTCAATGGTAACGGCCGGGCCGAGATCTACATCAGCGCCGCGGATCCGGAACTGCCGGGTTCCAGGGCGGTCGAGTGGGACGGTGAAAAGTTTGCCGACCTGTTCAGGGAGGCGCGCTGGTACCTGCGGCCCATGGAGGTGCCCGGTGCCGGCCTTGTCCTGGTGGGCCAGAAAGCCGGGATGATTCCGGTGGAACCGGGAATCTATCAGCTGGCTGTCCATGGCGGAAAAGTAACCGCCCAGGAGCGGCTGCCGGTGCCTTCCCGGATCAACCTGTTCAATTTTGTGTACGCCGACCTGGATGGTTCCGGCAGTCCGCAGATCGTGGCCCTGGATGGGTCGTTCAAGCTGCTGGTGCTCAAGGGCGGTTCCGTGGTCTGGAAAAGCGAGGAACGGTTCTGTGGAACCAGGCGCTTTGTGGGCGGTTCTCCGGATATGATGCCGGGAACCAGCGCCGGGCGTAACGATATTGTCGACGGGGTGGGCGAGATGTACAGGGAGACCTATATTCCGTCCCGGATCCTGGTGGCGGACGTGGACAGCGACGGCGTCGATGACCTTATCCTTAACCGTAACCCGGACAGCCTGGCCGTGGCCATGCCCCGGTCCCGTCACTATGCCAGCGGCACCCTGGTCGGTTTGAAGTGGAACGGCCTGGGGCTGGAGGAAATGTGGCGTACCCGCAAAATCGACGGGTACGTGGTCGATTACCAGGTCAAGTCTCACGCCGTCAAGGTCGACAGGGACCAGGGCGACGAGCTGTTTATCGGAATTATCCTCAATTCGGGAACCTTTGATTCACTGCTGGGAGATATGTCCACGGTGGTCATGTATCCCTTTGATTTCGAGCAGCCGGAAACCAACTAACCAGCATGGCCGGACTTGTTGTGCGCGGTGCACAACGAACAGTGAAAGCATGTCATCGCAACCTGGTCGTTTTCGTGTACGTCTGGATCCGTGAGCGTTCACCCGGGGCCGGGTGAACATTTTCTGGCGTGAGAGTGAGGTTGACTGTTTCATGTTTTCAACATGTAAAGACTTAAGGAGAATAAGGTGAGTTTTTCCAGCAGCGATAAACTGTGGCTTTCCGGCAACGAGGCGATCGCCCTCGGCGCCTGGGAGGCCGGGGTCCAGGTGGCGTCGGGCTACCCGGGCACCCCTTCGACCGAGATCATGGGCAACCTCGGCAAGTACGAGGGGATCTATACCGAATGGGCTCCCAATGAAAAGGTGGGCCTGGAGGTGGCCATCGGCGCCTCTTTTGCCGGGGTTCGGGCGTTTGCCACCATGAAGCACGTTGGGCTGAACGTGGCGGCCGATCCGCTCTTTACCGTCTCCTATACCGGCGGCCGCGGCGGCCTGGTGGTCCTGACCGCCGATGACCCCCAGATGCACAGCTCCCAGAACGAGCAGGATAACCGCAACTACGCCTTTGCGGCCAAGCTGCCCATGTTTGAGCCCTCGGATCCCGAAGAGGCCCGCTCCATGCTCAAGCAGGCCTTTGCGTTGAGCGAAGAGATGGACTGCCCGGTGCTCTTCCGGATCACCACCCGTATCGCCCATGTCAAGGGCGTGGTGGACAGGGGAGAACGGCTGGAGCCGGTTGAGCCCTCCATTGAGAAGAGACCCGGCAAGTTCGTCATGCTGCCCGCTCTTGCCCGGATCAGAAGGGCAGAGGTGGAAAAGCGGATGGCCCGGCTGCGCGAGTTTGCCGAGACCTGGGAGGAGAACCGGGTCGTGGAGGGAGACACTGCAAGGGGGTTCATCACTTCCGGAACCTCCTATAATTATGTCAGGGAGGCCTTCCCCGAGGCCGCGGTCCTGAAGCTGGGCATGGCCTGGCCCCTGCCCGAGCGGAAGATCCGCGCCTTTGCCGATACGGTGGATGAGCTGATCGTGGTTGAAGAGCTGGATCCCTTCCTGGAGAACCATATCAGGGCCATGGGCATTGCCTGCCGCGGCAAGGACATGATTCCGGCCCAGGGCGAGCTCAACTCCTTTCTGGTCCGCAAGGCCG
>JAJRTB010000057.1 GCA_024278495.1 Deltaproteobacteria bacterium | reverse complement strand
TCCATAGTCCTGCTCCTGGCCGCCCTGACGGCCGTTATCTGGGCAAATTCGCCCTGGGCCGGCACATACTACGCCCTCAGCCACCTGGATATCGGCACCCATTTCGCGGGCCGGCAATACCACCTCACCCTGGACCACTGGGTTAAAGACGGCCTCATGGCGGTTTTCTTCTTTGTGGTCGGCCTGGAAATAAAACGGGAAATTCTGACCGGAGAGCTCTCCTCACGCCGCAAGGCCATCCTGCCGGTCATGGCCGCCATCGGCGGAGCCATGGTCCCGGCCCTTGCCTACTTCGCCTTCAATCCGGACGGACCCGCCGCCAACGGCTGGGCAGTCCCCATGGCCACGGACATTGCCTTTGCCCTTGGTCTGCTCGCCCTGTTCGGCAAGCGGGTCCCAATCGGTCTCAAAGTCTTTCTCACCGCCCTGGCCATTGTCGACGACCTGCTGGCCGTGATCGTCATTGCCCTCTTTTACACCGAACAGATCTCAGTCGGACCGCTCATTCTTGCCGCTCTGCTGCTGGCCCTGCTGGCTGTAATCAGCCGCTCCTCACACCGCAGTTCAGGAATTTTTCTGGGCCTGTCCGTCGTCATCTGGGCGTGCGTCTTCCTCTCCGGCATCCACGCCACCATTGCCGGAGTGCTCATCGCCCTGACCGTCCCGGTCCGCGCCTCCATTGAACCGGCCAGGTTCTTTGACATTATCTGCAAACACATGGCCCTGCTCAAGGAGCAAACCCTGACCAGGGAGAGCATGATCAGGGACAAGAAACAACGCCGGGCCATTGAACAGGTCTTTCTGACTGCCCGGGAGATGATGCCTGCCGGCGTCACTCTGGAAGAAAACCTGCACAGCATCCAGGCCTTTCTCATTTTGCCGCTGTTCGCCCTTTTTGCCGCCGGCGTCACCATTGATCAGTCAACCATGGCAGGGTTCCCAAGCCCTGTTTCCTCCGGTATCATTGCCGGCCTTGTACTCGGCAAGCCGGTCGGCATCTGCCTCTTCAGCTACCTGGCCTTTCTCAGCGGCCGGGCGGAAATGCCCAGGGGCATGAACTGGGGCCAGCTTCTTGGCGCCTCTTGCCTGGGCGGAATCGGCTTTACCATGTCAATCTTCATCAGCGAGCTGGCCTTTGACAACAACGTTATGATCGACGATGCAAAAATCGCTATTTTTACGGCCTCAATCCTGGCTGCCGTCTCTGGCGCCCTGATTCTCCACAAAACACTGCCGCGACCGGAGAAGACCAGGTGACCAGGCCGGCCTTTTTACAACGTGCGCTTGAAAAACCATGGGTCCGATTCTTCCTGGCCTTTTCCTTGTTATCAGGAGTGTTTCTCCTGATCCTGCCCCATGCCGTTCGCTTTGAACTTGAGCGATGGTTACTCAACAACGGAGCCGACCAGGCGACTGTCGGCAGGGTCCGCATCAACCTCTTTTCCGGTTCAGCCTCCGTCCAGGGCCTGAACGTCATCCGCGACGGCATAACCGTCATGGGGAACTCGGAAATATCGTTGAATATTGCCCTGCGCAACCTGTTGACCAAAAAGGCCATTGTCCAGCAGGCCACGTTGCGCGACATCGTTATGGACCTGGAGCTCACCGACAACGGCGCCTGGCGGATCGGAGCAATTACCCTGCCGGCGGGAGAAGCAGAAGAGGAAGGGCAACCTCCGGGGGCAGCGAAGCGTCCCTGGTTCTTTGGAGCCCGGATCGTTGAAGTCGCCGATGCCGTTGTCCACCTTGCCATGCCGGACCTGGATGTTACCCTGCAGGTGGAGAAGGCCGTGCTCGAGAAATTTTCCAGCGATCCGGCCGAAAAAGGCGGGAGCTTCTTTTTGAGAGGCGCTCTGAACCAGGCGCCCCTTGAACTGCAACTCGAGACCCTGAGAATCGCCCCGGATCTTGAAACGGCCGGGACAATCAAGGCCTCCGGCCTGACGCTTGCCGATCTGGCAGACCTGCTCAAGGACACGGTCTCTCCGCTCAGCGGCCGGGTATCGCTGGATGGAGCGTTTCGCTTCCGCATGATCCCGCAACAGGACCTGCAGGCTGCGTACCACGGCCGGATCAGGCTGGAGCAGGCGGAAACCGGTGGGCCCGGCTATGGTGTCGCTGGTGACCGGGCATCATGGGACGGTTCTGTCAAATACGGTCAGAGGTCCGACGGCGACATCAACATCAACCTGGACGGTACCCTGCGCGGTGACCACCTTGCCATCAAGCTGCCGGAACTCAATCTGTCTCTTCTGCAGGACTCGCTTGAAACCTCCGGGACGGTTACCATAACAGTTGGCGACCAGGTTGCGGTTCAGAATACAGGAACCATTCAACTCGGCGGAACCGATTTTTCCATGCCGGACCTGCGGGCCCGCCACAACAGTCTTTCCTGGAGCGGTACCAGCCAGTACCTGTCGTCCGCCACCAGGGTGGAAGCCGACGGCAGCCTGACTCTGGCAGAACCGGCCGTAACCCTCCACACGGCCGGGGACAACATTCTCCTTGGCAGCAGTTCCCTTGCCTGGCAGGGACTGGCCGAATTTACCGGCGCACCTGAACCGCAAGCCGGCGCCACCCTCCGCCTCAGGGGCCGACTCGACGGCTCAAACCTTGCGGCAGACCTGCCAAACCGCGCCCTGGCCCTTTCCCAGGAACAGCTCAACGCAACCTGCAACATAACCCTGCCCTTTGACAGCCTGGCGAACCTGAAAGGCAACGCGGAGCTGGAAGCCGAAACCCTTCGCCTGACGGACACCAACCGCGATGCAGCTCTGGTATCCCTGGGCAATCTCACCGTTGCCGGTATCGACGCCCCTAGCAACGGAACCCTGACAGTCACAGAGACCAGGGCGAAACAGCTTGTCCTTGCAAGCCCGACAGCAGATCACCTGGAGCTGAGCATTGCCGAGATAACCGCCCGTCAGGCAACCGTTGAAGCCATGCGGAGCCTGACCGTTCGGAATTTTGCG
>JAJRTB010000056.1 GCA_024278495.1 Deltaproteobacteria bacterium | reverse complement strand
TCGCCGGTATTACGGAGGCTGTGACTATGCCGATGCCGTTGAAACTTTGGCCATCAACAGGGCCCTGGAGTTGTTTGACGCGGAATATGCGAATGTACAGCCTCATTCCGGCAGCCAGGCAAACATGGCAGTGTACTTTGCCACTCTGAAGCCTGGCGACAAGGTTCTGGGCATGGATCTTGCTCATGGCGGGCACCTGACCCACGGCAGTTCCGTGAACTTTTCCGGCCAGTTGTTCAACTTCATCTCGTACGGCGTAGATCGTGAAACCGAGATGATTGACATGGAAAAGGTGGAACGGATCGCCTTTGAAAACAAGCCCAGGATGATTGTGGCCGGGGCCAGTGCATATCCCCGTTTTATTGATTTTGAAGCCTTCCGCCGCATAGCTGATGTGATCGGAGCATTCTTTATGGTGGACATGGCCCATATTGCCGGACTTGTCGCCGCGGGCGTGCATCCTTCTCCGGTCCCTTATGCCGATTTTGTCACGTCCACCACCCACAAAACCCTGCGCGGCCCGCGCGGCGGCCTGATCCTGGCCCGGGAAAAATACGCCAAGATGCTTGATTCAAAGATATTCCCTGGAATTCAGGGCGGGCCTCTTGTCCATGTAATCGCGGCCAAGGCCGTTGGTTTTCACGAGGCCATGCAGCAGGAGTTCAGAACATACCAGGAACAGGTCGTAAAGAATGCGTCCGTGCTCTCCGAGGAACTTATTCGTTTTGGGTTCCGTATTGTTTCGGGCGGGACTGACAATCATCTGATGCTGGTGGATCTGAAAAACAAGAACATAACCGGAAAGGAAGCCGAACAGTTGCTTGAAGATGCAGGCCTTACCGTCAACAAGAATGCCATTCCCTTTGACACAGAGTCTCGATTTGTGACCGGCGGTATACGCATTGGAACCCCTTCAGTCACCACCCGCGGTTTGAAGGAGAGCGACATGAGAAAGATAGCGGGCTGGATCAACAGGGTGATCACCAACAGGTCAGCCGACACTGTCGAGGATGTCAAAAAAGAGATAACCGCACTCTGCGAAAAACTGCCTCTGTACAGTTGACAGACTCGCAAAAAGTCTGACAGGGTGGCGGCCAGGCAAAAATCGTCGAATGCAGGGCGCGCGAATTGCCGGTTTCGCAAAAAAACACGAATCCGACAATAATCCTGTAAGGTGGTGCCGGCACAGTCGAGAATCTTTTTCCTGTTGCAAGTTTTTTGAGGATACGCCAATGAAATGTCCCTACTGTGGCCACCTGAACAACAAGGTAATAGATTCCCGGTTGAACAAGGAAAAAATCATAACCCGGCGACGGCGGGCCTGTGAAAAATGCAACCAGCGGTTCACCACGTATGAGCGGATTGAGGTCATGCTGCCGATGCTGGTCAAAAAAGACGGACGACGTGAGCCCTGGGATCGGGGCAAGATCGTGACCGGTCTCGAAAAGGCCTGTGAGAAACGCCCTGTCAGCATGGGTGATATAGACAGGTTTGTCGACACGATCGAGGGCAGACTTCAGGATTACGGCGGCAAGGAGGTGCCTACCCGTCAGATAGGAGAGTGGATCATGGAAGCACTGCCGGATCTCGATGAAGTCGCTTATGTCCGGTTCGCCTCGGTTTACCGCCAGTTCAAAGATATCAACGAGTTCATGGACGAGCTGAAAGGCTTCCTTCACGACAAGAATAGTTCTCCCAAATAGTTGCAGGTTTTTGCGTGGGTTCCCTTGACAACTCTTTTATGCGCCTTGCCCTTGATGAGGCCAAAAAGGGGCAGGGCAGAACAGCGCCTAATCCCTGCGTGGGCGCGGTAGTGGTCAATAACGGCGTGGTTGTCGGCCGCGGCTACCACCATCGGGCCGGCACGCCCCATGCCGAAGTACATGCTCTTGCCGATGCCGGTTCTTTGGCCGAAGGCGCGACAATCTACGTGACCCTGGAACCGTGCAACCACCAGGGACGGACACCTCCCTGCACCAGGGCCCTTTCCGAGGCGGGTATTGCCAGGGTAGTTGTGGGTATGGAAGACCCGAATCCCGGTGTCCAGGGAAAGGGGAATGAATACCTGCGGTCAGTGGGAATTCAGGTGGACTGCGGTATCCTTGAACAGGAATGTGTCGCTCTGAATCGCCCTTTTATCAAGCATAGTACAACCGGAATACCCTGGGTGGCGCTGAAGGCCGGAATGAGTCTGGACGGGAAAATCAGTTACCGGGAAGGACATGGAGGAGCGATAACAGGCACCGAGTCCGGCCTGCAGACCCACCGTCTCCGCAATCAGCTTGATGCTATCCTGATCGGCGCCGGCACCGCCCGGGTTGACAACCCCTCCCTGACGACCCGCCTGCCTGAGGGAGAAAGAGCTCGAGATCCGGTTCGTGTTGTCCTGGACACCCGTCTCAGCCTTGATCCGGGCTGCCGTTTGCTTCAGCAGGAGAGCAGCGCGTTGACAATGATATATTGCGCTCCGGACGCTCCGGTTGACAGGGAAGAGGAGTTGCGCCGGGCGGGAGCCGAGGTGATCCGTACCCCGTGTAATCCGGATGGTACCCTCCGCCTGTCCAGGGTGCTGGCTCATCTGGGTGGGGCTGACATCACCTCGATTCTTGTAGAGGGCGGCGCCGCAGTACACGCCTCTTTTCTTTCCGAGGGACTGGTTGATGAATTCTATTTTTTTATTGCCCCCCTGCTGATTGGTCATCGCGGAACTCCCCTGATTCGAACAGGGGCAGAGTCCGGAAGCATCCTGCCCCCTGAATTTTCCCTTGAGATTACCGATACCACAATGCTTGGTCCTGACTGCCTGCTCCACGGTTTCGTGCGCCATTAGCCGCCTGTTTCGCTGGTGTCTGTTCTGTAATGAGCAGTTTTGCTCACAGGCGTATTGCTTCCGGCCGCGGCGTACCTGGTTCATTCCCGCATGGTGAGCCTCCTCGAGCGCACCTGTGGCGCATGATCGGGCCGTTGAGCCATGGGTCGCTTACCATACGGATTCAGCATCCTTCTTCTTGACGCAGCTTTGTCGTCGATGATAGAATGAAGTATAAGGAGTTACTGACAGGCTGGCCCTGATATTTCACAAAGGTCGCCGCGAAAAGTCTGAACGCGCCGGAGATTCAGTGTTTCGCGCAGGAAATTATTTGCAGACATACGGGCGGTATGTCGAAGACAGTTTCCAGGAGAAGCGCTGAAGATTCGCTATGTTCAGATGTTGCAGCAGGCCGCTTGTGAAATATGCGGGCAAGGTGAGCGAGGCAGACGGCCATGGATGATCTCACAGGAAATTTTCTTGTTTCAACCCCGCAGATGACCGACCCCAGGTTTCAGGAACAGGTGATATTTATCTGCGCTCATAATTCAGAAGGCACCATGGGACTGGTGATCAACAATCCAAATCCTGATATCAGCCTTCGACAGGTCTTTGAGGGGACGGACATGCCCGTGCCGGACGGGGACCTGCCGCCTGTCTATATGGGGGGGCCGGTTGAACCGGATGCCGGCTTTATTCTCTACAGTTCGGATTACAGCGGCGATAACTATCTGGAGGTAACACCTGAGGTGCGTCTGTCCCGGGACTCCCGCCTGCTCATGGATATAGCCCTTAACCGGGGGCCGGAGCATTTTCTTTTCCTGCTGGGGTATGCGGGCTGGGGACCCGGCCAACTTGAATCGGAACTGGTTGACAACAGCTGGTTGACCGTGCCGGGAGATTACAACATTCTGTTTCGCACCCCTGCCGAGCTCAGGTGGAAGCTGGCCGCCCACAATTTCGGTGTTGATATCTCCGTTTTCGGCGATGTCATCGGCAATGCCTGATACCCGTATGAATGCGGGGTAGCCAAAAAGATTAATAAAAAGAATTCTTTCCGGTATGAAAGCGCGCTGGACGTATGTGCAGGGCGCTTTTTTTGCATGCTGTTGCCACGGTAAGAGTCTGTTGTTTTAAGGATGCACGTTCAGATGAGCAAACCCAAAATACAAGATATTTTTGTCTGCGCCAGATGTGGCTCCTGTTGTCACGGCGAGACGACCGTTTCGCTGGATAAGGATGATCAGGCCCGCATGATCCGGGCACTGGGGCTTGAGCGCGATGAAGTTGCTGAAAAGTACTGGCGCATAACCGGATCCACCGTTCAGATGAAGACCATTGACGGCCACTGCATTTTCTATGATAAAGAGACTGGTTGCACAGTGCATAATGGTCGGCCATGGCGTTGCGGGCAATGGCCCCTTCATCCCAGTATCCTGGCCGACCGGGTCAACTTTGAAACTATCCGGTCGTCCTGCCCGGGGATGAATCAGGAGCTTTCCTATGATGAGTTTTGCGCATTGCTGAAACAGCTTGTTGAAGATTCAGCCAGGCTGATTGTTTGAACCCGGATTGATTGCTTTTTTCTTGAGCCGACAAATCGTAAGCGGTCTCAGGGCACCTCGCTTGTGAACGACCAGTCCGGCTTGCTGAGCTGTCAGTATGCTGCGCCGGGCTGGCTGTCCAAAATCAAGGCGCCCTGTAACAACTTACAAGGTATCGGTTTTATACATTTTTTCGTTTTACCCTGTGAGTGCTAACGACAAACCAGGAGTCCCGTGTGAAATTTGTCTTCCTTTTTCTGGGCAGAACGACCGTTGAGTACCTTGATGCCGGTATTGAGGACTATCTTGGCCGACTGCGTCGCCTGGTCCCGTCTGAAGTGGTAATTTTGCGGGACCGGGTGTCTAAATCACTGCCCGCCGAGCAGTTCAAGCTCAGGGAGGCGGAACAGCTTCTGCATGGTTGCCGGAACACCTCATTTCTGGTGGCCCTGGATGCGTCGGGAACATCACTTGATTCGGTTGCCTTTGCCGGATGCATATCAGACTGGGAGGAGCGCGGTTTGGGCAGTGTCCATTTTATTGTCGGCGGCCACTTGGGGCTCCACCGGAACGTGCTGGATCGCGCTGATTTTGTCCTGTCGCTCTCCGCCATGACGTTTACCCATGAGATGGTCCGGCTCATTCTCCTGGAACAGGTGTACCGGGCCTGCATGATCAAGGCCGGCCGGGCGTATCATAACTGACAGAACCCGTGCGTTCATTCGACCCTTCACAATACATCACCCGTCTGTACGTGGAGAAAGGGTGCCTGGATCATCCCTATTGCCGTGAGATTGTTGCGAGGAGTAACCTGCCGGTAACTCTTGTACAGGACAACGGCGCTCCCGCTTCCGAGGGCGCCTATCCCGCCAATTTGACCAGGGGAAAACGTGATCTGTTCCTCTGCAGGAACCGGGGCAGGTTTTTCAAACCGTGTCCCGCGACCCGCGAATACCAGTGCTGCGGATATCACGTCCTCAGTATTGGAATGAACTGTCCCATGGACTGCGTCTACTGCATTCTGCAGGCCTACCTGAACAACCCCTGGCTCAGTTTTTTTGTCAACATTGAGGATATGTTTGGTGAGCTTGACAGGGCATTTGCCGCTGAACCGGACAGGTTGCTTAGAATCGGCACCGGGGAGTTCACCGACAGCCTCGCCCTTGATGACCTCACCCGTCTCAGCCCGAGGCTGGTTGAGTATATGGCCGGGCAGACAAATGGTTTCCTGGAGCTCAAAACAAAGAGCGCGGTCATTGAAAACCTCAAGGATCTCAACCATAACAACAGAACCGTTGTGGCCTGGTCGTTGAACAGCCCCGTGGTGGCTGAGCGCGAAGAGCTGCGGACAGCGTCTCTGGACGAGCGGCTGGCTGCAGCGCAGCGCTGCGCGGAATGGGGCTATTCCCTTGCTTTTCATTTTGACCCGGTTATCCTGCATCAGGGATGGCGGGAAGGGTATCGTTCAATCATAGAAAGGCTTTTCCAGCACGTCGATCCTGATGCCATAACCTGGATCAGCCTGGGCGCTCTCAGATACCTGCCGCATCTCAAGTCAATTGCTGGTGACCGGTTTCCCGGTTCCCGTTTCTTTTACGAAGAGTTTGTTGAGGGACTCGACGGTAAGGCCCGCTACTTCAGAACGCAACGCCTGGAGATGTACAAATGGCTGGTCGATCTGCTTTGTCGTTACGCATCACCTGGAACCTGTATCTATTTCTGCATGGAAAGTGATCTGATCTGGCGGGAGGTGTTTGGCTACACACCCTCGGAGCGGGGCGGGTTGGCTACGATGCTTGATGACTCTTTGAGCAGGAGGCGCCACTTAACAAGAAAACGGCTGGTCTTTTTTCAAAATGACATTATTATGTAAACAACGCATCGCTTTGACTGGAACTGGTGACGACCGGTTTCCATCCCTGAGCAGCGAACAGGTTTCGGCCATTTTTTGTTTTTTGATCCTGCGACAGCCCCGCTGAAGCGCACTGTGCTGAATGGCCGGTTGTCTTAAATTTTTTACTATGGAAGGGGAGAGATGGTAAACAAAGTAATACTGATTGGTAACCTTGGCGCTGACCCTGAAATCCGCTACACCCAGTCCGGCACCCCTGTGGTGAACTTCCGCATTGCGACAACCGAGCGATGGAAGGGCCAGGACGGGCAGCCGCAGGAGCAGACCGAGTGGCACCAGATCGTTGCCTGGCGCCGGCTGGCTGAGATCTGTTCCGAGTACCTGTCCAAGGGGTCCAAAGTCTATATCGAGGGCAAGCTGCAGACCAGAAAATGGCAGGACCAGAACGGCAATGACCGGTACACAACCGAGATCGTCGCACGGGACATGCAGATGCTTTCACCGCGGGGTGCGTCTTCCTCCAACGAATCATACAGCTCCGGCAGTGGGTATAATAACGATATGCCGCAGGAGCCCCCCCCGTCAACGGGTGATGACGTGCCTTTTTAACGGGACAGCTTCTCAATAAATCATCCACAACAACCTGAATGAATTCTGCTATGGATTACTACGCGACTCTGGGTGTGTCCAAAGCAGCATCCGCCGAAGAGATAAAAAAAGCATACCGCAGGCTCGCCCTGAAATACCATCCGGACAAGACCCAGGGTGACAAACAGGCTGAAACGCGTTTCAAGGAGATCAGCGAGGCGTATGCCGTGCTGTCGGATCCCAAGAAGCGGGAACAGTATGACACCTTTGGCTCAACCGGATTCCACCAGCGATACTCCCGGGAAGACATTTTCCGCGACTTTGATCTGAACTCGATCCTGCGTCAGTTCGGGTTTGGCAATGCCGGGCCGCAATCGTTCAGCTCCATATTCGGGCATTCCACAGGCGCCGCCGGCTGCATGGGAGGCGGTTGCAGACCGCAGCCCGTGAAGGGTGAAGATATAACCTATCAGCTTTCCGTGAGCCTGGAAGATGTTTTAAACGGCGCAGAGAAAACCATCAGCCTGCGCCATGACGGGCATGAGCGCAATGTTTCGGTCAAGATACCTCGTGGCATTGAAGCCGGCAAGCGGTTGCGGCTCAGTGGCAAAGGGTTGCCGTCCCCGACTGGCGGACCTCCCGGAGATCTCTATTTGAAGATACAGATAGAGCCGCATTCCGAGTTTAGCCGGGATGGAGATAACCTTCTTGTTGAACGACGTATCCCGTTCAGTCAGACCTGCCTCGGGACCGAGATAGAAATTCCCTCGCTTGAAGGGAAACGGTTCAAGGTAACAGTCCCCCCCGGCGTTCAGCAGGAATCGCGTCTCAGGATCAGGGGGTATGGACTGCCCAGTGGCCCTATAGGGGCCCGCGGCGACATTCTGGTCAAAATCGCCGTGCAGATTCCCGGGGAACTTACCTCTGAGCAGAGGGAGCTTGTTGAAAAACTTGCTGAAGTCGGACTCTGACACCTTGCAGAAGTCTGTCCGTGTCTGCTGCCGCAAGTTTTTTTGTAACCAATCACAGGGTAGAATGAAAAAATGTATAAAACCGGCCCCTTGTACGCCGGAATGATTGTTCAAAAGCGAGGCGCCCTGTGACCGCTTACTTTTTTTTGCTGATATCACTACCATGAGCTGTGGAACAGGGGAGTTCTACAATGAGGCAAGTCTGCTGACCTGTACTTGAGCACAGGAGCAATACCATGACCACTCCACGGAACCTGCCGGTTCGGGAAGCTGAAATCCGGGAAATGATCGCAACGGGCAAAAACGATGAAGCCCGTTCAGCTCTGTTTGATCTGATCGTTGAATGCGCCGGCGGCGGCGATTTTGAAAATGCCAGCCGGTTCCGTGACCTCCTCTATGAGGTCGACCCCATGGCCCTGCAGGATATCATCAAGGCCAACGAGCTGATTGAGGAGGCCATGAACGGTGCTGTCAGTGACGAGTTCAACCAGGCCTGGACAGGGTTGCGGGAGGCCTTGTCAGAGGAGGAGTTTCTGGCCCTCTACCATTCCCTGACCGAACATTCCCTTGATAAGGGGAAACCCCTGGTTAAGGCGGGTTCACGATTTGACGGGATCATCATGGTGACCCGCGGTACCATCGGCATGGCCTGTGACTGCAGTGGCCGTACAGTTGAGTTGCAGGAACTCGAGCCCGGCATGATCGTTGAGGGAAACTGTGTTCACCCGTCACTCTGGACCTTATCTCTTACCTGTTTGTCTCAGGTCTGTGTACATATTTTACGCCGGAAGCCGTTTGAAGACCTTCTGGAAACTTTCCCCGGACTTGATGCCAAGCTTGCGGCTCTGTGCCGGCCTCTGCACAGCGTCTGGCAGCAGCTTCGTGAACAGGAAAAGGACAGGAGAATGTTTGAGCGGACAGCCGTAAGCCGTAAGATCACCTTTCAGGTCATGAAAAATGATTCAACACCGGTCGAGCGCGTCTTCCGGGGGGAGCTGCTCGATATCAGCCGATCCGGCCTGGCCTTTGTCCTTCGCATTGCCAAGCGCGAGAACAGAAGGATGCTCTTTGACCGGCGCCTCAGCGTTATTGTGGATCCGGATGCGCTTAAACTGAGGTGTACCGGTGAAGTGGTTGCCGTCAGTTGTCACGATATCCAGAATCATGACTACGCCGTGCACGTCGCGTTCCATGACGCGCTTGAAACAACAGCCCTGCAGCCTCTGTTGCCCGGTCAGCAGGAAACCGGTGATCTGCCAGTTTCTGACCCCCCTGACGTGACGTAACACTCTGAACCTTATATCAGGAACATGTATATTTCAGACCTCTATCAGAGTGTTTTTTTGCCGATCAGGGAGCCCGGTACAGACCTTATCCACCATTGTATTAAACCAGGTGATACGGTTTTTGACATCGGGGCCAACATCGGCCGGTTCACCACCCTGGCTGCAGGACTGACCGGCAGAGGCGGGCGGGTTTACAGCTTTGAGCCCTTGTCGTATCCCGCCGGGATCCTCAGCAGGATGCTTGCCATGCGGCGCCTGCGACAGGTAACTCTGGTCAGAACCGCCCTGGCCGACCGGGTCGGTTCGGTGACCATGACTATCCCACTGAAACACGGATGGAAACCAAAAACAGCCCTTGGTCACCTTGGCGCCGCCAGGAAGAATGAACCAGATGTCGTTATGGAAGAGGTCACGGTGACAACCCTGGATATATTTTGCCGCGAACAGGAAATCAACAGGGTTGATTTTATCAAGTGCGACGTGGAGGGGGCGGAATTGCGGGTCTTTCAAAATGGATCTGCCACCCTGGCATCATTTAAACCAACGATTTTCTGCGAAATTGACAGGCAGTTTAACCCTGGCAACAATTTTGCGGTAACAGAAGTTTTTGATCTGCTGGCCAGACTTGGCTACAAAGCGTATCTTCCCCGCAACGATGAATACCTCTACCCGGTCTCAGGCCTTGACCTTGAGCGGGACAGGGCGGAATTCTTTTTTATCCACAGAGACCGGGCTTCTGCCTGCCGGGACATTTTCGCTGCCGGCTGAACTTTCTTTCCGGTACCCAAGCGTTCAGGAGTACTGCTGGTCTGCGTAGGCGAGCCACCCACCGGCCCGGACCAGTTTCAAATCAAAGGGGTTCATGGTAAAGGAAGATTCAACACGTTCCCCGGTTTCCCGGGATTGTGCCGTAACCCTGCCATTGTCCAGGTCCACCTGGATTTCGACCTCGCCCTTGAGGTTGAACATCTTCTCAATGTCCTCCGGTGCCGCTTCCAGGGCAAGGATTCCGCAGTTAAACATGTTTTGCCGGAAGATACGGGCAAAACTGTCCGCGATGACGACATTGATGTCGTTGACCTCCAAAGCCCAGACCGCGTGCTCACGCGACGAACCGCAACCGAAGTTTGAGCGGGTGACCAGGACCGTTGCCTTCTGCAGGGCAGGGGAGCGGGGATCAAAATCACTGTTTTCAAGGCGCAGGTCTTCCAGCAGGTGCGGTTTCAGGGCTTTTTTGGAAATCTCGGTCAGATACTTGGCCGGAATAATCTCATCGGTATTGATATCGCTTCGATCTATAAAGAAGGCGGGACCGCCAAATGTATTCATTTCAAGCTCCTTGTGACGTTGGATAAGACAGAAAAAATCAGTTCAGCAATTCGCCGGGATGGGTGATCTCACCGGTAATCGCCGCCGCAGCCGCGCTTAAGGGACTCATCAGATGAACCATGCCCCCTTTGCCCATGCGACCGTTAAAGTTGCGATTTGTTGTTGAGGCGCACACCTCTCCCTCTGCCAGGACCCCGCTGCTCATGCCCAGGCAGGCTCCACAGGTAGGATTGAGCACGCAAAACCCGCTGTCCATGAAAATTTTAATCAAACCTTCATCCAGAGCCTGGGAGTAAACGGCCGGGGTGGCGGGTGTAAGAATGCCGCGGACATGGTCCGCAATGACGCGTCCTTTGAGAATTGAAGCAGCAGCCCGGATATCCTCGATCCGGCCGTTGGTACAGGACCCGATATACACCTGGTCGACTCTGCTCCCGGCTAGTTCTGAAATGTCTTTTACCTGGTCAGGTTTAAAACCATAGGTAACCTGAGGCGCAAGATCAGACACATCAATGGTCAGGGTCTGGGTGTAAACGGCGTCATCATCCGAGTGCCATGTGGCAAAGTCGGCAACAGCCGCATCCAGCGACTCATAGTCTTTGCTGATAAAGGGCCACAGGTACCTGGCCGTGGTAGCATCCGGCAGGCAAATGCCGCTGGTTGCCCCTGCTTCAACCGCCATGTTGCACAGGGTCATCCGGGACGACATATCCAGATCATCAATAACCGGGCCGCGGAACTCCATGATCAGGTCCGTGGCGCCGTTGACTGTCAGCCGTTTGATGATATTGAGGATGATATCCTTGGCATAGACACCGGCAGGCAGGGTGCCTGTCACGTCAACGCGAAGGGTCCTGGGGGCTCTGAAGGCGCAGACTCCCTTGAGTATGCCCACTTCGAGATCAGTCGTGCCCACGCCTGCCGCAAAGGCGCCAAAGGCGCCATGGGTACAGGTGTGTGAATCTCCCATGATGACAGTGTAGCCGGGCCGGATAAACCCTTTTTCAGGGAACAGGGCATGGCAGACCCCGTTACGGCCGATATCAAAAAAATCCCTGATCCGGTGGCGGCGGGCCCAGTCCCGCATGATTTTGGCCTGGGTCGCTGTCTTGGAATCCTTGGGCGGGGTGACATGGTCAATAACGGCCTTGATCTTGCCCGGGTCAAAGACACGATCCATCCCCTTTTCCATCAGGTCGAGTATGGCAATGGGCGTGGTAATTTCATGACACATGACCACGTCAAGGTCAAGAACCATGTTGTCAGGGGCAGGAGTGTCGCGCAGATGAGCTGCGAAAATTTTTTCAGCAATGGTTTTTCCCATTTTTGGCAGTCCTTTTGTTTATGGCGTCGCACAAAGCCGTCAAACCGACGGATCAGCATTGTAACCTGCTGGCTTCCGTTGTGCCCGGCCGGTGTTTACGAGCGTGTCATCCTTTTTTGGGGAACACTCTGTTCAGTGTCAACAGGGTGCGGATTATAAAAAAGTGAATATACCATTTTTGCTCAAAAATTTGTACACTGGTGTGCAGATTCTGTCCCTGTTTCGTTTTTATTGCCCCTGACCACTTACAGATTATGGGCAGGTAAAATCGCAGAGTTACAAACCCTGTGACGAGTTACAGATACGGCCGCTGAGAGTGCACACCTTTGTGGTTGAAAAAACAGAGAGCTGGACATCCCGCGAGCGGTTACGTTTTTTGTTGTCCGCCGCAAATTCAGAGTATTTCATCCTGTACGGAATGCCTCGTGCCGGGCTAAAATGAAAACCTGAATCCGTGACGAAAATTCACGGCTTTGGCAACTAACGTATTGAAAAAGTGAAATATTTGTTTTCTCATTCAACCAGACGAGTTCTCACTCGACATCGCCCTTCGGGGCGCGGGTGGGCGCTCACGGATCCAGGTGAAAAGAAAAAAAGAAAGAAGTGAACATTATGCCTCGACGAATTGACCTGTTTCTCATCATCATCTCCGTCCTGGTCTGCCAGGTCCCGTCTCAGGTCCTTGCCGGGCACGGCATCAGTATTGACGGGAACCTGAAATATCCGGCCGGTTTCAGTCACTTTGACTATGCAGATCCTGATGCGGTCAAGGGCGGGCACCTCACCCTGCATGACCTGGGCGGCTTTGACAAGATGAACCCCTACACGCTCAAGGGAAGAGCACCCTATGGCCTGGAGTCGCTTGTTTTCGAAACCCTGGCGGTTCCCAGTCTGGACGAACCTTTTGCGCAATACGGGCTGATTGCCCGTGACATCGAGCTGGCGCCTGATAAACTGTCCGTCACCTTTACCCTGGATCCGAACGCGCGGTTTTCAGACAACAGCCCGGTCACGGTTGAAGATGTCCTGTACTCCCTGAACATTTTGAAAAGTGATCAGGCCCACCCCTTTTACCAGATTTATCTCCGGGACATAAAAAATGCCGAGATACTTGATCAGCAACGAATCCGTTTTAATTTTGTCCGGCAAAACCGCGAACTCCATATGATAGCCTCACAGCTCCCTGTCCTGTCAAAATCCTTCTATGGTACAAACGGGTTTGACGCTGCCTCCGGCAACGGCGCCATGGCCATGCCCGTTGGTTCCGGCCCCTATGTCATTGATTCGTTTAAGGCCGGCAAATCCATCACGTACCGGCGTAACCCGGACTACTGGGCCATGAATCATCCTACCAGGAAGGGAATGTTCAACTATGACCGGATCACGGTCAAGTATTTCAAGGACCAGGTCGTCAGCGTGGAGGCGTTCAAGGCAGGTGAGTTCGACTTCATGGCGGTCAACATATCCAAGCAGTGGAACCGCGACCTGGACGGCAGGCCGTTCAACAGCGGCCGCCTGATAAAAAAAATGTTTCCCCACAAGAACAATGCGGGCATGCAGGGTTTTGTCTTGAACACCAGGAAACCCCTGTTCAGCGACAGGCGTGTCCGCCGGGCCCTGGGGCTGGCCCTGGATTTTGAATGGACCAACAATACCCTGTTCTTTGGTCAGTACACCCGCAACAACAGTTTTTTCAGCAATTCGTTTCTTGCTGCCACGGGTTTGCCGGATGAGGCGGAGCTGGCCCTGCTTGAACCGTATCGCGATGTTCTGCCGCATGAGGTCTTCACCATTCCCCTGACTCCACCGTCCACGACGCCACCTTCAAGCCTGCGGGCCAACCTTCGACTTGCCGGCAAGCTCCTGCGGGAATCCGGCTGGCAGGTGCAAAACGGGAAGTTGCGCGACCAGTCAGGCACTCCTTTTACCTTTGAGATCCTGCTTGTCAGCCCCTCATTTGAACGGGTCATGGCGCCGTACGTCAAGAACCTGAAAAAGCTCGGCATTGATGCCCGGTACCGGACAATTGACACGGCCCTTTATGTTGACCGGATCAAGAATTTTGATTTTGACATGGTGGTCAATGTCTTTGGTCAGTCCCAGGCGCCCGGGAATGAGCAGCGTGACTATTGGCACTCCAGTTCGGCCGACAGGCCCGGGTCCAGAAATCTCGCCGGCGTACGCAGCCCCGTGGTTGATAAACTCGTGGACGCGATTGTCTATGCAGAAACCCGGGAAGCGTTGACCACGGCCTGTCATGCCCTGGACAGGGTCCTGTGGTACGGCTATTACGTGGTTCCCAACTGGTATCTGGCCGCCCATCGCCTTGCGTACAGTTCCCGGTTCCGGCAACCCCGGACCCTGCCGCTTTATTATTCACCTGATCAACTGCTCATGACCTGGTGGCTGCTGGATGATGACGCTGGCACCGCCGGGATGGGCAGACCCAGGTAACCCTTCAGGCCATGCTGCGTTTTATCCTTCCCACGTCCGAACACACCGCGACCCTGGGCGAACTGCTGGGCAGGATGGCCCGAGCCGGTGACGTATACCTTCTCACCGGCCCGCTGGGAGCTGGTAAAACCACCCTGACCCAGTCTGTTGCCCGGGGCCTTGACGTTCCGGATGACCATTATGTTACCAGCCCTTCCTACAGCCTCATGCTTGAGTATCCCGGCCGTATCCCACTCTATCACATGGATTGTTATCGGCTTGAGGGTGAAGATGATGTTGAAGGTTCCGGTCTGGTGGACTATATTGTGACAGATGGACTGACCGTTATCGAGTGGCCTGATCGTCTGGGCGCTTTCAAACCGGCGACCAGTCTTGACATTACTCTTTCCCCGGACCCGGATGGCCGGCGTATCGTTCATCTCGTTGTGCGCGGGTCGAGCTGGGGAGGCAGAATATCCCTGTTTAAACAGAAAACACGTGCTGCCGGACTGTCCCGGATGGGTCGGTAACGAGTCGGGTATCATTTCATGGTTGAGACAAGATCATTTCAGACAGGAGCCCATGGCGGAATCCGGGGTGCCGTTTTCCTGGACCGTGACGGCACCATCAATGAGCAGATGGGATATATCAACCATGTCAGCCGGTTTCAGCTTCTGCCCGGAGCAGGCGGGGCCATATGCGCCCTGAACGACCTGGGCCTGCCGGTTGTGGTCGTGACGAACCAGTCGGGCCTGGCCAGGGGATACTTCCCGGATAACCTGTTGCGGGATGTGCACGCCCGGATGAAAAAATTGCTGGCCCATGACAGGGCCAGGCTGGATGGAGTGTACGTCTGTCCTCATCATCCCGACGCTGTCGTTGAGAAGTACAGAAAAAACTGTACCTGTCGAAAACCCGGGATCGGTCTGCTGCAACAGGCGTCCCGGGAACTGGGCATTGCCCTG
>JAJRTB010000055.1 GCA_024278495.1 Deltaproteobacteria bacterium | reverse complement strand
TAGCCCGAAGGGCGAAGCATGGTGGAGGCGGCGGGAGTCGAACCCGCGTCCGGAAATACTCCCCTCACGTATCTACATGCTTAGTCCCCGGATTAAGTTTCGCACCGGGGGCTCTCCTGGAACCAAGATATCCCGGTACTAGTCTGATTTATCTCGTCAACAGGGCCTCAGACGTGCCAGGCTGACCAACCCGCGGAGTCGACGCTTCGTACCGGTCCAGCGGGTGAGGACCGGGGAAACGGCAAAGCAGTACTAAGCTGCCATTGCGTAGTTATAATCGTCAGCGATTATATAAAGTTCCATCGGTTTTACGAGCAGACAGAAGCTCGGCATGCAACGATGAGCTTGTATATCCCCGTCGAATCCGTTTCGCCCCCGTTTCAGAAAACAGAGGACAGATGACAGAAGACAGTTAAACTCCTGTGTCTGTTTTTTTGATGTCCCTCCTGAATTGTCGGTACTGTTTTACTCCTTGCGGCGCATGTCTCTTTCCATTTCACGCTTCGACTGTTTATCTTTGAGCGAAGCCCGCTTGTCATAGAGTTTTTTTCCCCGGGCAAGGCCAAGTTCTACTTTTGCCTTGCCATTATCAATAAAGTAAATCTTCAAGGGGATAAGCGCAATGCCTTTCTCGTGCAGCCTGCCGATCAGTTTTCTTATTTCCCGTCTGTGGAGGAGGAGTTTTCTTACCCGCAGAGGATTCACCTTGTCATATGTGGCATGGGAATACGGCGAGATATGCACATTGTGAAGAAAAACCTCTCCCTTTTCCAACTGGGCATAGCCGTCCTTCAAGTTAGCCTTGCCGGCCCGCAGAGACTTGACCTCCGACCCTTTGAGCACAATACCCGCCTCCATGGTCCCATCGATATGGTAATCATGAAAGGCTCTTTTATTTTTGCAGACAATTTTTTGTCCCATAAAATCAATTAAACAGCAGAATAAGAAGGGATAGTTGAGGGGCTTACACGTCGCCGGTTACCCGCAGGGCTTCTTCCAGGGACGTCACCCCTTTCTTTACCTTGGACCAGGCGTCTTCCCGCAATGTAGTCATTCCTTCACGAATGGCAATCTGGCGGAGATCGTCCACGTTTGCCTTTGCCATGACCTGTTTTCTCAGCTGCTCAGACATGGGGAAAATCTCGAAAATCGCACTGCGCCCGAAATACCCTGTTTTCCGGCAATAATGACAGCCTTTACCCCGCTTGAGTTCCACTTCGCCTTTTTCCGTGACCGGGAATCCCATTCTTTCAAGCTCGGCCGCGTCCACGTGATAGGATTAAGCACATTGTGGACAGATACGCCGGACAAGGCGCTGGGCCAGCGATCCCAGCATGGTCGAACCTATCAGAAATGGCTCCATGCCCAGGTCTTCAAGCCTGATAATGCTTGAAACAGCATCGTTGGTATGCAGGGTGGAAAAAACAAGATGGCCTGTCAGGGCTGCCTGGGTGGCATAGGTCGCGGTTTCCAGGTCCCGTATTTCACCAATCATTATTATGTCCGGATCCTGGCGCAGAATATTACGCAGAATTGTAGAAAAAGTTACACCAATCTGGGTCTGCACTGCAATCTGGTTAAACTCCTCATAAACCATCTCAACAGGATCTTCAATGGTCACAATATTCTTGTCCGGCGTGGCAATTTTCTTCAGGGTGGAGTAGAGAGTGGTGGATTTACCGCTGCCTGTGGGACCGGTGACAAAAATAAGGCCATGGGGCGCGCTGGCAAAGCTGTTATACACAACTGCATCACGCCTGGAAAAGCCCAGTTCACCTAAATCCTTGAACATAACTTCCGGATCCAGGATCCTTAACACGATTTTTTCACCAAATGCCACCGGGACAGTTGAAACACGAACCTCTACATCAGTGCCCTCTTCTCCCTGCCCGACCTTGATCCTGCCGTCCTGGGGCCGTCTTTTCTCTGCAATATCGAGTCTGGCCAGGGTCTTGATCCTGGATGTAATGGCCGAGTGCACAGCTTTCGGCAGGGTATATATGGTATGCAGAGCCCCGTCTATCCTGAAACGGACAACACAGGCCTCCCGCTTTGGTTCTATATGAATATCGCTTGCCCGCTGGTCCAGAGCATAAAAGAACAGGTGATTAACCGCAGCCTTGATATGCTGATCACTTGAGGACAATTCCTGCGAGGAAGACAGTTTAACATACTGCTCCAGGTTTCCGATATCAACCGACCCGCCTGCTCCAGGAGCGCCAAACTGAACTTCAGCAGCGGATATTGAATGCTGAAATCCGAAAAACTCGGCCAGCATTTTACTTATATCACTCCGGGTGCTGAGAAGCCTGCGGACTTTGACCTGGTTGACCCGCTCAATATCCTCCAGCACGCTCTGGTTTTCCGGCTCACAGGAAACAACCTCCAGGACGCCATCACGGATGTCTACCGGCAGGATCATATGATTAACGGCAAAGGACCGTGGAATCGTCTTGGTCACGATGTCCATATCCAGCTTTAAAGGATCGAGCTTTTTAAAAGGAATTTTTTTCTTCAGGCTGACAGCGCGCATGATCAGCTCTTCGGTAAGTATCCTGGTCTTGTTACCCTGGATTACAAGGCGAAGAGAAACGAGAACGTCCAGAATATCAGGCATGCCCTTGTCAAGCTTCCGCTTATCATCACGACGCCTCCCTCCGTGCTTCCGAAGAAACATCTGGCGCCTTTTATGCCTTTCCTTTAGAACCAGTTCGCGCTGTTTCCCGGTTAGCAGGTTTTCCTCGCAGAGGAGATCCAGCAGCTTTTCACTGTTCAAAAAACTCATAACGTGTTCCGTAAGATATTATTTCGCGCCTATCCAGCTTATTGTATGCATTCCTCTTTCCTCTCGCTAACGCAAGACTCAGACTATTATACTGTAATATTCACTATATTGCACTGAACAGGAAATTTTATTCGAGCCTGGAGATTATCCAACATCGCAGGTCCTGCCTCCTGTCCATTCGTGAGTATCCCCGGGAGGCGCATGATCTCATCAAACTTTTTTACTTTGACAGGAAAATCAGTGCTTTTTTCCCGGCCCTGATCGTTCAACATCCGCCTTGCTGAAATGCATACTGAGAGTTGTGTGGATTCTGCCCGGAGAGCCGATAATAATTCATGCGAAAGAAAGAATTGTTTGAAGTTGGGTGCCTGATAATGATAAGTTGAAAGGGAATTATCCGCCTAACCTTTTCAGATAGACAGGAGTACTTGATGAGCAAAACAGTGAAATGGATCATCGGCATAATCGGGATTCTTATGGCCTTGGTCGTTATTATCTCTCTCAGCCTTCCGCTTTTTATCAATCCGAACGATTATAAAGAAACAATAGCCGGAAAGGTTCAGGAACAAATTGGACGGGAGGTCTCCATTCCCGGTGACATTAAACTGGATGTCTCCCTGATAGGCCTGACGACCGTTTTCAGCCTCGGCGAGATCAACCTCTCCTCAAGCAAAGACTTTCCGGAGACGGAATTTTTCTCAAGCAGGCTTGCCGAGATTAACCTTGCCATGTGGCCCCTGATAACGAAGAAAGAACTTAAAATCAATAAAATCCTCCTGGAAGGCGTGAACATCAACCTGGTCAGAAACCAGGACGGACTGAGCAACTGGGATGACCTGACAGGCAGCAGAGAGCAGAAGCCTGATCAAAAGCGGAGTGCAGAGACAAAGAAAAAAACAGAGGGCAAATCCTCCAGGAAACTTGCTGCCATTGATATTGGAGGCATTCAGGCCAGGGACATAAACATCACCTTTGTTGACAAGCAGGCAGGCCGTACAGTCAGGCTCAGTAAATTAAATCTTGATGTCGGCCACATTCGTGACGGCAAATCTTTTCCGCTCAAGGCAAATTTTGATCTGTTCCATGAAGACAGTCAAAAAAAATCCGTCTCCGTTTCAGTCGACACCAAAAGCAACTTTACCTTCTTCCCTGCCCGACAGCATTTTATCGTTGAGGAATTCAACTTCAAGGGACGTATACAGGGCGTGCCGACTTCCGGGCAGGAACTTGACATGGAGGTTTCCGCCGATATTGACCTGGACTTGCAGAAACAGAAAGTTGAAATAAAAAAACTGGACATCAGGCAGGGTGAGATGCAGATAAAAGCCATCCTTTCCCTCGCAGGATTTTCCGACCCTCAACTCACCGGATCACTGCAGATTCCAGGATTTTCTCCCAGGGCCCAGCTTGAAAGCCTGGGCATGACGCTGCCTTTCGAGGACCCGAAAAGCCTCTCCCGGATGTCAGGTGAGATTGGCTTTTCCGGCAGCCTGAACGAACTGCAAATCAACCAACTTACCTTGAAGTTAGATGATACTACTGTAAACGGAACCGCATCGGTAAAAAACATCCTCGACCCCGCGTATACCCTGGTAATCAGCATCGACCAGCTGGACATGGACAAGTACAGAAAAGTCAAGAAGCAAGACCTGACCCCAAAGAAGACAAAGAAGGGGAGCCCGGCCGGGGCGGCTGCTCCTGGACGAAAACGGAATGGCAATCAGCCGGTTATCCCGGCAGATACGCTTCGAAACCTGACGTTTGACGCGGAAATCACGGTTGGCAAACTGCAAGCAGCCAAACTGAACATTACCAATATCCGGCTCAAGGCCTCCGGCAAAGACGGGCTCATCAGGCTGGATCCCTTTGCGGCGGATCTGTACGAGGGCGGCATCAGGGTAACCGCCGATATCGACGCCCGCCGAAAAACTCCGGAAATACGTATCGTCAAGGAATTGCAGGTTGTGCAGGTCGGCCCCATGATGAAGGATATGACCGGCAAGGAAGAAATCAAGGGCCGTGCTGATATCCATGTGGAGCTGACCACCCGCGGGATGAGTAAAGATGAGCTGACCCGCAATGCCAACGGCAAAATGCGGTTGTCGCTTGCTGATGGCGAGATTGCCAAACTGAAGATTATTGATACCATTCGAACCGCCAAGATGCTGCTTGGCGGGGCAGAAAATCAGCAGGGAAGCACGTCCGGCGCAAATACGGGTGCAGGACGTCCCACGGACTTTGCCACCCTGACGGCCACCGGTGTTATCACCAACGGTGTCCTGGTGAATAATGACCTTGTTGCCGAGTCCGAACTGATGACGGTGAAGGGCAAGGGAACCGTGAACCTGGTAACCGAGCGGATCGATTACCTGCTCACCGTCTACCTTGCCAAATACCTGGAGCGTGACAGGGAATCAGGTCTGGTAGAACTTGCGGACAGCCCGATTCCATACAGAATAAAAGGTACCTTCGACAACATCGAACAGTCGGCGGCACTTGAGGAAATTCTCTTCTCCCAAGGCAAGAAGGTCTTGATCAAAGAATTAGAGAAACGGCTTGGCGGGGACAAGGCAAAAGACGGCAAAAAACAGGAATCATCCGATTTGACCGGCGAGTTGATCAACCAGGGTCTAAAAAGCCTGTTTGGTGATTAGCGAACGAAGAACCCTGAGATTTTTCACGTCCTCTTCCAAATCCTTTCCCTTGGGTGTCTCAAGGGTCATGGGGTGAGCGGCAAACCCGGGATCATTCAGCAGGTGCCGGAATCCGTCCATGCCGATCTCACCCCGGCCGATGTGTTCATGGCGATCCACCCGGGAGCCCAGCGGCTTCTTCGAATCGTTGAGATGAAAAAAACAGATGCGTTCCAGGCCGATGGTCCGGTCCAGTTCAGTCATGGTCAGGGCATAGGTTTCAGACGTCCTGATATCGTAGCCGGCCGCAAAGATATGGCAGGTATCAACACAGACACCAAGGCGGTCGGGATACCTGGAGTGGCTGATAACCCAGGCAATCTCCTCAAACCGGCTGCCGAGTCCGGTCCCCTGCCCGGCCGTTGTTTCAAGCAGCACCTTGACCCGGGAGCCTGCACCGGCACCTTCAAAAACCCTGTCAAGGTTATGCACCACATTGGCAAGACCTGCCTCAATCCCGGCACCACCGTGACTGCCCGGATGGATGACCACATGCCGAATACCCAGGCTGTCGCACCGTTGAAGCTCCCCGATAAACGAGGCAATCGACTTTGCGGCCTGCTCCTCCTTACGGCTGCCCAGGTTGATCAAATATGACGCATGGGAGGCCACCGGCATATTGCCGGCCTCCTGCCGTTTTTCCTGAAAAAGCCGTATCTCTTCATCGATGAGAGGCGGCGCATTCCACTGCCGCTGGTTTCTGGTGAAAATCTGCAGGGATTCACCACCAACCTTCCTGATATGGTCAAAGGCACGGTGCAGACCGCCGGATACGGACTCATGCGCTCCCAGAAGCGGCATCACATCCTCCAGCGCTGCTGCAGAAAATCCCGGCCCTCATGATTGGTCAGGTCAAGCTGAATGGGGGTAACCGAGATATACCCCTCGTTGAGGGCCTGCTCGTCGGTCTCGTCCCCACCGGACCAGCGGACAGTGCCGCCGCCGATCCAGTAATGTTTCCTCCCCCAGGGGTCATAGGTTTCCTGGATGGCATTTTTATAGACCCGCCGCCCCTGGCGGGTAAAACGAATACCCTGGATCGTTGCGGGCGGCCGCTGGGGAATATTGATATTGAGCAGGGTCTTTTCGGGCAGGCCGAACTGCAGGGCCATGGAGGCGAGTTTCCAGGCCACGGCCGCGGCAGTCTCAAAATCAAAGGGCGCCTCACCGGCCAGGGAAAAGGCCAGGGACGGAATACCGTACATGGTCCCCTCGATGGCCGCCGACACCGTGCCGGAATAACTGATATCATCACCCAGGTTGGCACCGGGATTGATTCCGGAGACCAGCAGGTCGGGCATCTGCGGCAGGATCTTGTTCATGCCGATGGTGACACAGTCGGTCGGGGTGCCGTCCAGGGTATGGACGTCCGGTTCCAGTTCCCGAACCAGGAGAGGCCGGTTCATGGTCAGGGAATGGCTGACCGCGCTCTTGTCGCGTTCCGGCGCAACAATCACCGCCCTTCCCAGGTGGCGTACGGCATCATGCAGCGCTTTGATACCCGGCGCCTGCACACCGTCATCATTTGTTACCAGAATATATGACATTCCGCCCCCCTTGTTCTTCATTTCATTCTATTCCGGCGGCAAAACAGACTTGACTGTCACCGCAAGTCGATATCGGTCCCGGCAGCACCATCCGCGGCATGGTGGACAAAAATATCGGCAAATGCGTCTTGTTCTCCCAGGCCGCGGAGTACTGCTTCCACAGAAAACCCTTCCTGCTCAAACCTCTTTTTCCAGCCCCGTGGGGCAGGCCCGATCATGTCCCTGCGAACATGGTCCCCGGCAACCACCATCAACGGCTTGAGAATTATTGTGCCTACTCCCCGTTTCTGCAACAGCGGGAGCATTTCATCTATTACAAGAGAACCTTCCACGGTTGCAACATACGTCACGACGTCCGGATACAACCGACGCATAACCGATGCAAACTTCTGATAGAGGGTATCCGTATCAGTGGAAAAAAGATGTTTACTGCCGTGGCCCATATAAACCAAAGCAGCGTTCCTTTCCCGGGCATATTCTGCATCGCAGGCCAGTACCCGCGCCGCTGCAGTCAAATCTTTCTCTGATGGCTCGGTTACGCCCCCACCCAGGGCAGGCCTTCCAACTGTTACAAAAGGGACATTATTATCCTGCCGGAATGACTCGACAGCGGTGAGAAGAGCATAATATTCTTCGGCCGGGGTCATATAGACCGGCTGCAGCACAATACCACAATATCCGGTATCCAGAAGATCAGCAACAACAGACAGGGGATCCTGGACTGTAAAAACTTCAACGGGAATTTCCGAATGATCCGCCCGGTATTTCGAATCCTCGGCCCGCTGATGCCAGATGCGGCGGAGTATCTTTGAAGTAAAAGCGATGCGAACAGGCGTGCCGGGAAACGCCTCAATCATCCGGCCACGGATATTGAGCAGCCCGGGAAGGGCTTTTTCGACGGAGGTGCCGAACATGGCCAGGATAATCGCGTTATTGTTCTCCACCTTCCCTCGCAGCAACGGTTGGATTTCTGTCCTGTTCCATTTACAGGATAACTACGAAAACCTACTGAATGAACCAGGCAAAGTCAAGACACAGGACTTCAGGTTCAAGGTTTTAACTCCTGACTCCTGAATTCTGAATTCTATTCAGGCACCAGGCTGATCCTCGGAGTCCCGGTCACAGGGTGGGTATCAATATACATGGCACAGCCATAGGCCTGCTGCAGGTTTTCCGGGGTCATGATCTCTGCGGGCAGGCCGGTGACAACATCCTTCCCCTCCTGAACCAGGAGGATTCGACTGCCGAAGAGCGCGGCCAGGTTCAGGTCATGGGAGACCATGATCACGGTGATGTTTTCTTCCTTTCTGAGTCGCTGCATGAGCTGCATGACAATCAGCTGATGGGCCGGGTCCAGGGCGGCGGTCGGCTCGTCGAGCAGCATGATCCGAGGTTGCTGGCAGATGGCCCGGGCGATCATGACCCGCTGCCTCTCCCCGCCGGACAACTGGTCGAGGCGGCGGTCGGCCAGATGGTCAACCTGGGTGAAACGCATCGCCTCTCCGGCAATAGTATAATCTTCCACCTGCTCCTGCTCAAGCAGGCCAAGATGTGGAGCGCGCCCCATGAGCACGGTTTCGGCAACGGTAAAGGTAAATTCAAGGCTCATGTTCTGGGGAACCAGGGCAACGGTTGCCGCCAGCTTCTTCCTGGTATATTCCTCCTGCGGTCGACCCAGGATATGGACCGTGCCCGATGCAGCGGGAAGCAGCCCGCACAATACCTTGAGCAAGGTCGTTTTGCCGGCGCCGTTGGGGCCGATTATTACAAGAAAATCATTCTCCCGTATTGTGCAGGAAAGGCCATTGAGAATTTTTTTCTTCCCGGCCGTCACTGTTATATTGTCAAAGATTACCCCGTTCATTCCCGAGCCCGCCATAACATGAAGACAAAGAGAGGTGCGCCGATCATGGCGGTTATGACCCCCACCGGCATTTCCCCGCTTGCCGGCAAAGAGCGTGCCAGCAGATCGCACAGAACAAGATACGCCCCGCCGCCGAGGATACATGCCGGGACCAGTACCCGGTGGTCAGGCCCAAGCAACAGGCGAAAAAAATGAGGCACCACCAGCCCGACAAACCCTACCAAACCAGCCTGACTCACCACCAGACTCACCATGAACGAGGTGGTCCCCAGAAGTATCCATGTTACACTGCGCAGATGCAGACCAAGAGCGGCCGCAGACTCCTCGCCGGTCAAGAGGATGTTCATGGGCCTGGCATAGGCAAAAATAAGCAGAAAACAGGCTGCGAGCGGCAGAAAAAGCCACATCTGTCGTGGTTCCGCCATGGACAGGTCCCCCATGAGCCAGAACAGGATATGGTGCACCTGGGCGCTGTCGGACAGGGAAATCAGGAACATGATGCAGGCCGAGCAGAAGGCGTTAAGCATGACCCCGGCCAACAGCAGGGAGTCGCTCCGGCCCGTGGCCCTGCCCCGCGCCAGCAGCAGGACCCCCACCATGACCACCATGGAGCCTCCAAAGGAACTGAAGGTAACGCCGGGAAACATGGCCAGGCCGGAAAGCATGGCCACAATGGCGCCCACGGCTGCCCCACCTGATATACCGAGGATATAGGGTTCCGCCAGGGGATTGCGCAGCCGGGCCTGGAAGACAAGGCCCCCAAGCGACAGGGTGCCCCCCACTGCCGCCGCCAGCAGGGCACGGGGAAGACGGATGCGCCAGACAATGATACTTGCGGTATCGGCATCCGCCCCCTTCCCGGTCAAGGACAACAGTACATCCATGATGGAGAGGGTGGAAGAACCGACCAGAAGGGAAAACACGACCGTCAGGAGCAGCAGCACCCCCAGAATCGGCAGGAGCAGCAGAAGCCTCCGGTTTGGGCTGCTCCGGCGCATTATTGCCCACCACTGTCTGGGTGCAGGAGATCCGTCAACTCGACTAAGCCGTCCACCAGACGGGGAACGGGCCGGTCGAACAGGTCGGCATCAACCACATGAACACGATTATTCCGGACAGCCGGGATGCCGGGCCACTTCCGCCACTCCTTCAGCAGCTGCTCCTCGGTATAGCCTCCTGCCATGGACGAAATAATAACCACTTCCGGCTGCATGACCAGGATGTCCTCCCAGGAATAGCGGGGATAACCGGCCACATCCCCGATCAGGTTCCTGCCACCGGCCCTGGTAATGAGCCGGTCGACAAACGTCCCGCTCCCGGCCGAGACCATGGGGGCAACATCGATCATGAAGAAGACCCCCGGCCTGGTGTCCACGTTCGCCACCCTGCGATCGACAGCGGCAAGCTTTTTCTGCATGGAACCGACTACCTGTTCGGCTTCCTGACCGGCATCAAAGAGCTTCCCCATCAGGGTCACTGTCTCCATGATTTCGGTCAGGGTACGCGGATCAAAGGCAAAAACAGGGATACCCATTGCCTCGATGCGTCGAATCAAATGCTCGGGATTACCGTCCCTGACACCGAGACACAGGTCCGGTCGCAGGACCACGATCCTTTCCACGTCCAGGTTCAGATACGTACCGACCCGGGGAAGGGCCGACGCCGCCTCGGGTTCATTGGCAAACCGGGTTGCGCCGACAAGCAGGTCTCCCCTGCCCAGGGAATAGACTATCTCGGTCAGGCTCGGGATGAGGGCGATGACCCGGGCCGGTTTTACCGGCACCTCGACCGTGCGGCCGACCTGGTACTGCATCCTGCGAGATTCGGCGGCCTGAACCGACGAGACCATCACCAGGCAGGCCCATATCCAGGCAACACAAAGTATGCTTCTTTTTCCAGTGATCATCATCGGCAATCAGCTGCTCAGTTTTCCTCGAGTACAAAATGAACCGGAACCAGCACCTTTGACACCACTGGTGTCCCATTTTTTGATCCCGGCGTAAAACGCCATTTCCGCACCGCTTCCATCGCCTCCCTGTCTAACAGGGAATGGGAACTGCCGGCCTGGACCCGGACCGCCTGAACCCGGCCGTCCCTGTCCACATCTACCTCCAGGACCACCGTTCCCTGCCAGCCTCTACGCCGGGCAAGCTTCGGGTAGTCGGGAGGGCGGTTGAACGAGACCAGCGGTTCAGCCTGCAGGATTGCCTGGGGCCCCAGGCTGCCGCTCTCTGCGGATTCAGCCTCGTCAGTGAGGGGAACAGACAGCGCCGCCTCCACGATCTGCGTTTTTTTCTCTTCCGTGGTCGGGATGCTTTCAGAAACAGCAGGCTGACCTTTGTTTACGACAGTTGCTATTTTTTTGACCACTGTTTCCCCTTCCGTCTCCTGGCGACTGACTTTTTCTTCAGGTTGCCGAAGGGGCGACTCCGCCGTCTCTTCCGGTTCTTCCATCACCTCTGGTTCCGATTCCAGGACAGGTTCCGGAACCACCCTGTCAACCTCTTCCGGGCGGGAATGAACGATCCGGACGCTCACCTGGGCCGAACCGGCAAGGGTCAGCTGCGGCTCCTCACTTTCCGATATGGGCAGCAGGAAAAGCACCAGGTGAGCCGCAAAGGCGAGCACGAGGGCCCAGGCAATCCTCCCCACACCTCACCTCTTCGGTTCTGCCTGCAGGGAAATCGCGGCAACACCCGCAGCGCTGATCCTGTCAAGCACCTGGTACAGCTGCTGGTACGAGACCTCCCGGTCGGCAAAGAGAAGAACCTCCGCAGAATCGTCCCGGCCAAGTTTCCAGGCCCGCAGCCGGCCTTCGAGCTCTTGTGCACTGACCTGTTCTCGATCCAGGAAAAGATGAACCTGCCCCTCATCAACAGACACGGAAACCGACAGCTTAGACTCCGGGGACTGCACCGAGCGTGCTGAAACAGGCAGGTCAACATTCATCCCCCTGTGCACGGCCATGGACAGCATGGCATAGATAAAAAACACCAGCAGCAGAAAGACAATATCGATCAGCGGCAGCATCTCGATCCGGGCCGGTTTAATCCTCAGAACCCGCTTAAGTCTCATCACCCATTCCCCTGCGAACCCAGAAAACGTTCATAGGCCAGCTCCAGGCTCGTACCGTACTTTTCGATCTCATGGGCCGCCTTTTCTATGCGGCTGTTGAAGTAATTGTAGGGAAACACGGACATGATGGCAATGCCCAGCCCGGCGGCGGTAGTAACCAGGGCCTGGGCGATGCCGCCGGTCACGGCCCGGGGATCTTCAATACCTGTCATGCCCAGCATCTTGAACGAAGTAATAATACCCAGCACGGTCCCGAAAATTCCAAGCAGCGGACTGACCGTGATCATGGTGTCCAGTACCCCCATGAATCTCTGCATCATGCGAACCTGGGACTCTGCCTCGGCCTCCATGGCCCGCCCCATATCATACTCCCGGTGCAGGATACCGGAAACCAGCACCCGGATGACAAAATCACAGCTGTTTTCCGTCCGTTCCCGTACCTCTTCCCAGTCTCCCCGGGAGGCCAGGTCAAGTATTTCACCGGCAAGACGGTGATCGCGCCCACGCCTGATACCAAACCAGAACATGGTCCGCTCCAATATGACAACGACAGCCAGGAACGAACAACCAAGCAGCGGCCACATAACCGGTCCGCCGCTTTGAAATATCTCCCATGCATGCATATTCGTCTCCTGTTGTTTTCCGGCCCAAACCTTTTTATCAGGCTGGTAGCGAAAACTCCCCTAACAGCCTTCAGCCTGATACAGCTACAATCATATTACATGATCAGTATTCCCAGCGCAAACCGGCAAAAACGCTTATACCCGGCATGGGGTTACCCAGCACATAGGCATAGTCCTCGTCAAAGAGATTGCGTACTTCGCCGCGGACCGACCAACTGCCGTACTTCTCGTTTTTGAAAAAACGATAGTTCCCCACCAGGTCAGCGACCACGAAACTGTCCATCTCCACCACGGGCGCGGGGAAGGCCCCGAAGGCCCAGTCATAAACATTCTGGCTTCCGGTATAGAGCATATTGAAACGGCAGAACCAGTCGGCGCCGTCCGCCATGACCAGGCCGGCTGAAAACGTGTTCCCGCTGGTATAAGGGAGGTCTTCGCCGGTCTCGTCATCTTCGTACCTGGTCAATATGGTCATGTTCAGGTATGGTTTCAGTTCCCAGGCAAGATTCAGGGGTACGCCGAGATCATAGGCCAGTTCCAGTTCCAGACCATCAATGGAGGCAGAACCGAGGTTGACCCAGGACTGGGAACCATCTGCCTGGTAACTGGTGGTTATCTTGTCATCAAAGTCAGTCATAAAGTATGTCAGAGAACCGCTGAACCCGGACTCGGCATAATCCAGTCCTGCCTCGTACGTCCGGGAGGTCTCCGGATCAAGGTTGGGATTGCCCACGGTTCTGGCGCCCCAGTTCCAATAGTCTGCCGCCAGCTGTTCAGCCGAAGGCATGACAAATCCCTCCGCATACTGAGCCCGTAACTTCAGGGTATCAATCACTAACCAGGCCAGGCCGATGGAAGGGGTGAAATGACTTTCCGATTCATCCCGGCCTGCCGGCTGCACCACCTCGACATCATACCAGTCGTAGCGGAGCCCTGCGGTCAGCACCAGCCTGTCATCCAGCAGCCCCCCCTTGCCCAGCACAAAAAGAGCCGGATTGGAATATTCCGTCTCTTCCGGGGTCCAGGTATTCTCCACATTGTACTTGACCCAGTCAAACCCCCCGGTCAGAGTTGCCATGCCGAAGTCGCCGCTGGCCTGGAGCTGGGCCCCCTGCTGATCTGTTTCGTTGGAAGAAGAGGTATCAAAATCCCAGCCGTCCGGATTGGACGCGCTCGGATAGTACCATTCGTTTTCATCCCGACCAAAGAAGTAGCGGGCCATCCACTGAAAAGTTTTCCCCGCGTTACGGCCGTCATAGCGCAGATCAACCGAATAGTTGCTCTTGTCGGTGTAATCGTCAAGGTCAACGGTGTCGATATAGCCGGGATTGCCGTCCTCATCCACCTTGAAGCCGGTAAAGACAAGACCCACACGGTTGCCTTCCGCAAAGGAGTACCCTGTGTTCACGCTGATACCTGTTTTCAGGTCATAGCCGGTGTTGGCATAGGTTTCACCTGCACCGGTATCATAGTCATCCATGGTCTGGAATGTCAGGGTGCCGGCAAAGTCAAAACCGCTGTTCGCCATGGTAGCGCCCACGCTCCCCTCGTACTCACCAAAACTCCCGGCCCCGGCCTCCACCATGGCCGAGTTACCGGTTCCGCGACGGGTAATGATATTGACCACCCCGCCGATGCCGCTGGAACCGTACTGAACCGCACCGGGCCCGCGGACAATTTCAATACGCTCAATATTTTTGGTCAGAAGCTTGGCCACGTTGCCGGTCCCGGCCCGGCGGCCGTCGAGCAGAACCAGGACATGGCCCTGCAGATCATTGCCGTGGGTATCAGTGCGAAAACCACGGATACTGATGGACGTCAGACTGCTCGGATACTTCTGGATATGCCCCAGGCCAAGCTGGGCAATCAGGTCGCCCACGTCGCGAGCAGAGGCCTGCTCGATATCCTCCCGGCTGACAATCGTTATGTTGGCGGCCACATCCTTTTTGGGCTGCTCGATGCGGCCGGCAGTCACCACGACCTCGTCCATCACGCTTACTTCTGCCGCACTGCACCACACATCCGGGCCAATTACTGCCGTAACCAGCATCAACGCGCTGATTCCATACACTTTCCGTCCCATTGACTTCCTCCGTTTCGCCCATGTTTCACCCGGATAACGGGTACACAGGCAGGTAATCAGTTTCCGGCCCGGAACAAAAAAACCCCGGACCGACAAGTATCGATCCGGGGTCCCTGATTTTCCCACAGATACGTTTACAGCGCTCAGGTCCATAACGAAGCACTGTCCACACGTCTCCAGGCAGGTCTTCTGACTTTCCCCTCCTTTTGACGGCCT
>JAJRTB010000054.1 GCA_024278495.1 Deltaproteobacteria bacterium | reverse complement strand
TTTCGAGCTGCACTGGTCAGAGGGAACCGTGCCCGGCGGGGTCCATTTTGAGCTGACCGGCAGAAACGTCACCGAATGCGTGGGCGGGGCAAGGCAGCTGGATGATGAACAGCTCGGCCGCAACTATCTCACCACCTGTGACCCGCGCCTCAACGCGGAGCAGAGCCTGGAGATGGCCTTTCAGATCGCCGAAATGATCCGCCGCTGATCGCGGCCCGGCAAACTGAAAAAATTTCCGGCCCGGTGCGCGGGAACACCGGGCCTTTTTATTTTTTCCGCCTGAACTTCACCGGCAGAATTCCCATCTGGTCCCGGTACTTGGCCACGGTGCGCCGGGCCACCTTGATGTTCTCGCCGCTGAGGATCCGGGAGATCTTGTTGTCGCTGAGGGGTTTGGCCGGGTCTTCTTCGCCGATGAGCTGCCTGATCCGGACCCTGATGCTTTCCGAGGCCACGGTATCGCCGTCCCCGGTCGCCACAGCCGTGCTGAAAAAATACTTCAACTCATAGATCCCCTGCGGGGTATGGGCGTATTTGTTGGAGGTCACGCGGCTGACCGTTGACTCGTGCATATCGATATCCTTGGCCACGTCCCTGAGGATGAGGGGCTTGAGTTTGCCCGGCCCGTCTTCAAAGAAATCCCGCTGGAATTTCAGGATCGACTCCATAACCCTGTAAATGGTGCGCTGTCTCTGCTGCAGGGACTTGATGAACCATTCAGCGCTGCGCTGTTTTTCTTTCAGGTACCCCCTGGATTCAGGATTGAGCTCCTTGTTTAGCTTGAGCAGCCGGAGGTAGTCACTGGAGAGCTGCAGGTTGGGCAGGCCGTCATTGTTGAGCTGGATGACAAAGTCGCTGTCAACCTTGTAGACATACACGTCGGGAACGATATAGTTGATCTGTTCGTTGGAAAATCTGTTGCCCGGAAAGGGCGTCAGCTCGGTGATGGTCTCAAACTCCCTGGTGACGGCCCGGACCGTGGTCCCGGTTTTCCGGGCCAACATGGGATAGTTTCGTGTTTCCAGAAGGTTCATGTGATCCCGGACTATCCGGTAGGCCAGGGAGTCGGCCAGACCCTTGCGTTCGAGCTGCAGCAGCAATGATTCCCGGATGTCGCGGGCTCCGATACCGGGCGGATCAAGCTGTTGAAAGAGCTGCAGAACACGGGCGGCCGTCTCCTCGTCGCATTTCGCGTAGGCTGTGATATCGTTCAGGTCGGCCCGGAAAAAACCGTGGCGGTCCAGATTGCCGATGATGAACATGGCAATATCGGTTTCCTGTTCATTGAGATCCAGATCGGTTATCTGCCACTGCATGTAGGCAGTGAGGCCCGGAGCGCTCGAAATAAAGTCGAACTGGGACGGCGCGTCGGCCGGTGGGGTCTCCCGGCTGAAAGAGAGGTCGCTGTCAAAGTTGTTGGTGTAGTCGGCCCAGTTGATTTCCGCAATCGTTGCGGAGGAGTCGCCGGGAACCTGCGTGGTGACCTGGTTTTCAGAAGGTGGTTCCGGTTCCTGGGCGGCCAGGGTGTCGGAAACGATGCCGGCGTCGGGCTCGTCAACAGCCTCTTCGAGCAGGGGATTCTGTTCGATCTCGGCCTGGAGCGCGTCGGTCAGTTCCAGCCGGTTGAGCTGCAGCAGCTTGATGGCCTGGCGCAGCTGGGGCGTCATGACCAGTTTCTGCGCCAGTTTGAGCTGTTGTTTGAGTTCGAGAACCATGGTGTCCGCCGCTGAACTTCCCCGGGATTTTTACATGCTGAAGCTGTCGCCAAGGTACATTTTCCGGGCCACCTCGCTGACGATAATATCATCGGCAACGCCGCTGGTCAGGACCTGGCCGTCGTTCATGATATAGGCGAAATCACAGACCTGGAGCGTTTCCCTGACATTGTGGTCCGAGATCAACACGCCGAGCCCCTTTTTTTTCAGTTCCCGTATAATCTGCTGCAGGTCGGCCACCGACAGGGGGTCAACCCCGGCAAAGGGTTCGTCCAGCAGGATGAACCGGGGACGGGTGGCCAGGGCCCGCATGATTTCGACCCGCCTCCGCTCTCCGCCGGACAGGGCGTGTCCCATGTTGTCCGCAAGATGCCTGATTTTCAGCTAGGTCAGCAGTTCGCTGATGATGTTGTTTATCTCGTTTTCGGCCAGTCCCAGTGGTTCCAGGATTATGCGGACATTTTCCTCCACGGTCAGCTTTTTGAAGACCGACGGTTCCTGGGCAAGGTAGGTGATTCCCTGCCGTGCTCTCTTGTGAATGGGCAGGTCGGTTATGTCCTCGCCGTTGAGGAAGATATGGCCGCTGTCCGGCTTGATAAAGCCGACAATGGAGTAAAATGTCGTGGTCTTGCCCGCTCCGTTTGGGCCAAGCAGGCCGACGATCATGCCGCTTTGGACCTGGAGGTTGATCTGGTCGACCACCCGGCGTTTCCGGTACTCCTTGACCAGGCCACGGGTTTCAAGAATGGAAGGGGAGGCCACCGGTGTTAGTCCCCGCCGGGCTGGATAACAGCTTTGACCCGGCCTGATTTTTTACCTGATTTTCTGCCGTTGGCCGAGGCCGGACCCTCGACGATCGAGCGGCCCTCGTCCAGGTAGTAGGTGATGGTCTTGCCCGAAACCATGTTCTGTCCCTGCCAGGCTCGCGCATTGCCGGTGAGAACGACTTTGCGCTCTTTGGCAAAGTAGTCCATCCGTTTGCCGGTACCCAGCCAGTCACCCTGGGAGATCTGAACATTCCCTGTGCAGATCAGTTTTTCCACGTCACCGCCGCCGGGGCCGGGGCCGGGAGAACCGGTTTCTTCCGGGGAGTAGTACACGGTCATCCTGTCGGTTCTGATGAGCAGTTCTCCCTGGCGGGCATCCACGTTGCCCTGAAAGATGACCGAGTTCGTCTTTGCCCGGGAGATCATCTGGTCGGCCTCGATATTGATCGGCGCGGATTTCTTGTCAGCAGCCCCCGGGGATAATCCCGGCAACAGCAGCAGTCCGGCCAGGAGAAGTACAGCGTGTAAGATCTTGTTTCCGTGTATATAATACATCTGGCGCTCCGAAGAAAAAAGCAGGTGTCCGAAAGTTTCGGTTTACTTCTTGCATATCCTGGTCAAGCATACCTGTTCAGCGGGTAAAAGTAAAGGGCACAGGGTCGGCTTTCGGGCGTGGAGAGAAGCAAAAGAAGGCCTGGATCCGTGAGCGTTCACCCGTGGTACAGATGAAAGTGATCAAACCATGGGGCTATAGTAACCTATGCCCCATGGTTTGATCGCTTTCAGATGGGCCGCGGGTGGGCGCCCCGAAGGGCGGTACCAGGTGAACACTTCTCCTGTTGAATATGGTGCCAAATAGTTCATTTTTTCAAGATGTTAATTGACTAAAACACAAATTTCCGTCACGGATCCAGGGAAGGGTTTACACCGGGGCCGGCGGCGGGTACAGTAGAGAGGTGCCCCGGATGTACACAGGCATGTCTGGCCGCAGGTAAGCGACCGCAGGGAGACTCCGATAGCCCTTCTGTGCGGGAAGACGTGACCGGGTGAAGACGGGGTGCCTGTGACGACTTGCCATACGATTTATTCCCTCCACAGTGAGAACACAATGAAGGAAAGCATTGCCAAGGCCAAGATCCTGATAGAGTCCCTGCCCTACATCCGGGAGTTCAGCGGGAAGACCGTGGTCATCAAGTACGGCGGCCATGCCATGGTTGACGAGGAGCTGAAAAAGAACTTTGCCCTGGATGTGATCCTGATGAAATACATCGGGCTTAACCCGGTGATCGTCCACGGCGGCGGCCCGCAGATCAACCGCTTTCTGGAGAAGATGCAGATAACCTCCAGCTATATCCAGGGCATGCGGGTGACCGACGGCGAGACCATGGATGTGGTGGAGATGGTTCTGGTGGGCAAGGTCAACAAGGAAATAGTCGGGCTGATCAACCATTGCGGCGGCAAGGCGGTCGGTCTCTCCGGCCGGGACGGGGACCTGATCCAGGCAGGGAAGATGAAGCTTGAAATCAGGCCGGATGATCCCGCCCGGCCGCCTGAGTTGATCGATCTTGGCCGGGTGGGCGAGGTGATCCGGGTGAATCCGGATATCCTGCGCATCCTTGATGAACAGGATTTTATCCCGGTGATCGCCCCGGTCGGTGTCGGCGATGACGGCCAGGCCTATAATATCAACGCCGACCTGGTGGCCGGCGCCATTGCCTCGGAACTGAACGCGGTCAAGCTGGTCCTGCTCACCGATGTGGAGGGCGTCAGGAGCAGTGAAGGCGCTCTGCTGTCGACCATCAGGGGAGCTGATGTTGAGGGGCTTGTCGAGGAAGGCGTGATCTCCGGCGGCATGATTCCCAAGGTACGGTGCTGTACAGCCGCCCTGCGTCAGGGCGTTGCCAAGGCCCATATTGTCGACGGTCGGCGTGAGCACGCGGTTTTGCTTGAAATATTCACCCATGAGGGTATCGGCACGGAGATTGTCAAATGAGTGACAACGTAGAGTGGAAGGAGCGGGCTGACAAGGTGTTTATCGGGACCTACAACCGGTTCCCCGCCGCCATGGTCAGGGGTGAGGGGTGCCGCCTCTTTGACGCGGACGGCCGCGAGTACCTGGATTTTCTTTCCGGCATAGCGGTCTGCTCCCTGGGCCACTGTCACCCCGCCGTTACCGGGGCGATCTGCAACCAGGCCGGAAAGCTGACCCATGTTTCCAATCTTTTTTATACCGAACCGCAGACCGAGCTGGCCGAACTGCTGACCGCGCATTCCTTTGCCGACCGGGTGTTCATGGCCAACTCGGGCGCCGAGGCCAATGAGGCCGCCATCAAGCTGGCCCGGATCCATGCCGGTCCTTCCCGCTTTGAGATCATCTCCCTGGCCGGCTCCTTTCACGGCCGGACCCTGGCCACGGTGGCGGCCACGGGCCAGCCCAGGTTCCATGAGGGGTTTGAACCGCTGCCCAGGGGATTTGTCCATGCCGAGTTTGGTGATCCCGCTTCCCTGAAGGACCTGATTACCCCGCGTACCTGTGCCATCCTGTGCGAGCCTCTGCAGGGCGAGTCAGGGGTGCGGC
>JAJRTB010000053.1 GCA_024278495.1 Deltaproteobacteria bacterium | reverse complement strand
GATTTGGCGGGGTGACAGTCTCGGATGACCTGCAGATGAAGGCCATTACGGATCGCTGGTCCTGTGAGGAGGCCGTGCAGCAGGCGGTGCTGGCCGGTATTGACCTGCTCGTCATCGGCAACAACCTGTTGCGTGACGATGAGGCCGCGGTCCGGGGTATCAGGGCGGTCGAGGAGCTGCTGAGTCAGGATCGGATCAGCCGGGAGCACATTCGTGCCTCCTTGGCCCGAATTGAAACCTTACGAAAAAAAATAGCAGGAGAGACGCCATGGAGCAGCAGTCAACCCATAACCTGATGGTCGGCTACCTGACCTGGATTTTCGGCTTCCTGGGCGCGCACCGGTTCTATTACGGCAAGCCCATTTCCGGGACCATCTATTTTTTTACCCTTGGACTCCTTGGCATAGGCTGGATCGTTGACCTGTTTCTGCTGCCGTCCATGGACCGGGACGCAGACATCAGGTTTATAAGGGGCCCGGTCGATTATACCGTTGCCTGGCTGCTGCTGGTCTTTGTCGGTTATTTCGGGATCCACCGGATGTACATGGGCAAGTGGCTGACCGGCATCCTCTACCTCTGCACGGTCGGTCTTTTCGGCATCGGCTATATCTACGACCTCTGGACCCTGAATGACCAGATTACCCTCATCAACGGAAAATGCGCAAAAACATGAAAAAAATACCCATGGGCCCGCCGGCCCGCCAGTGCAAACCCAAAATTGACTACCCGTGTTCCTGGCAGTATAAAATCATTGGTTTCTCCCGGGAAGACATCCGTCGGGTCGTGGCCGAGCATGTGCGGCTTAAGCCGCTGCCCCTGACCGACTCCAACGTCAGCAGCGGCGGCCGCTATGTCTCCATGAACCTTGAGATCACCGTGCACAGCGAGAAGGAGCGGCTGGAGCTCTATACCCTGCTGACGGAAGATCCGGCCATCAAGGTGGTGCTGTAATGAGTGAAATCAAGAACGATGCGGCAGGCCATGGGAACGGTGAGCAGCTTGACAACCGGGTAATTCCGGTCATGCGCGAGGCCGTCGCCCTGGTACAGCTTGTTTTCTTTGGCACATTAAAGGACAGACTGGCAGGAGAGTATGAGGAGTGGGATCAGGGGGAGTACCGGCGCCTGGTGGGGTGCATCGTCAATGACGTGTTCGGAACACCGGCGACGGATGAAGAGTCGCGTCGTTTTGCCCGGCTCCATCTTGAGACCGTTGAGACCGAGTTGCACCGCATGGTCGAAGTTGTTCCGGATCTCCTGCCCCTGCTCACCGATGCCTTGCGCATGCAGACTCTCTGCGATCACGAGGAGGGTGTCAACTCCCTGCCGACCCTGCTACGGGCCCGCGCCCTGGGCATACTTCAGGAGGAGCGTCCCCTGCCCATGCCTTCGACCTTTATGCTGGCGGTACGCAAACTCGGCGCCGAGCAGGGTCTGCTCGAGCCAATGGAGGCGACTACCCGTCCGGAAGAAGAGTAACCAGGGTGGCGCCCCGGGAACCGGCCTTGTAACAAGTGGTGCAGGTCAAGAATTCCGTTGACCGGGACAGGGACCGGTTCGTCAGGCAGCATTTTCTTTTCCGTGCAGAACTTCAAGGGCCACGGTCGCGGCCCGGTCAGATGCTCCGGGGGCGCCAAGTTTTTTTCTGACTTCCGCAAGTCCCGCAATCATTTCACCTCTCCGCTCTTTGTCTGTCAGCAGGGGCGTCAGCTCTTCGGCAATCCGCTCCGGGTTCACCTCATTTTGCAGCAGTTCCGGGATCACGGCGCGGCCGGCTATCAGGTTGACCAGGGAAAACCACTCAAGCCCCCGCACCAGCAGGCGGCCCAGGAAATAGGTCCGCGGCGAAACCCGGTAACAGGTTACGGTGGGTACCCCGAGAATGGCCAGTTCCAGGGTTACCGTGCCCGAGGCTGCCACCACTGCGTCACAGGCCGCCATCAGGTCGTAGCGGTTTTCAGAGAGTATCCGGACATCCAGTTCTTCCCGGAAGGGAGCCGCGATTTCTCTGATATGTTCTTCCGCAACGGTTGAGGCGCTGGGGATGACAAACGCGGTTCCGGCAGTAATCGTGCCGGCGATGAGCCGGGCCGCCTCCAGGAAAACAGGCAGCATTGCCCCTATCTCCCTTGTCCGGCTGCCGGGCAGCAGTCCGACCAGCCGGGTGCCAGGGGCGAGGCCCAGCTCGATACGGTACCGGTCGCTTTCCCCGCTCGTTTGAACCGCGTCCATGAGCGGATGGCCGACAAAATCAACATGTACCCCCTGCCGGGCGTAAAAATCCTTTTCAAAGGGCAGGATTACCCCGATCCGTTCGGACAGCCGCGCTATTTTCTGTACCCGACCGGACCGCCAGGCCCAGACCTGGGGGCTGATATAGTAAAAGACAGGTATGTCCAGCTTGCGGGCCTGTTTGGCAATTATTAGGTTGAAATCGGGAAAGTCGATCAGGATCAGCAGATCAGGGTGTCGTTCCCGCAGGGCCCGGGTCAGGGCACGTTTGGCGGCCAGGATATCACCCAGGTGGCTGAACACCTCCATGAGCCCGACAACCGAGATCCGTGCCGCCGAAAAGAGCAGCTCCACCCCGGCCCGTGCAAGCTCATCGCCGCCCATGCCGAAGAACAGCAAGGACGGCGCCTGTTTCCGCAGGGCACGGACCAGGTTGGCCCCGTGCAGATCACCGGAGGCCTCGCCGGTCACGATCATGACCCGGCCCGCGCCCTTGCCTCTCCTGCCTGTCTGTGTATGCACGAATCTCAGATGAAGTTGTTGCGAAAGAGGTCTTTGCCGCCGGGCAGCATTTTTTCGACACGGGCCCGGTTCTCGTTGATCTGCCGAACCACCCGCAGCGCAACCTCCAGGGCGCGTTTTCCCTCCAGGCCTGAGACCTCCGGCTTTCCGCGGGTCCTGACATTGGTGATAAAATCGTTCAGCTCAAGTTCAAGGACATCCTGATCAGGAAAGCCTTGCCTGGTGATGTCGGGCAGCGGAAAGGGGTCGGCCTCGCCTTTTTTCAGCCGGACCGACATTACCTCTTTTGCAGCGAAATCGACCGACAGGTAGGTGCCGGGCTGAAAGATACGCATTCGCCGGATGGTGTCCAGGGAGATCCGGCTTACCGTGACATTGGCGGTGCAGCCGTTCTCAAAGATGAGGCGGGCGTTGGCAATATCGGTCAGCCCGGTTATGACCGGTGCGCCCACCGTGTGGATGGAGGTCAGCGGCGCGTCAACAATGGAGAGGATAATGTCGATATCGTGGATCATGAGATCCAGAACAACGTCAACGTCCGTACTCCGATTCTTGAACTGACTGATCCGGTGCGCCTCGATGAAAAGCGGGTGGGTCAAAAGCGGCTTCATGGCCATGACAGCCGGATTGAACCGCTCCAGGTGGCCCACCTGCAGGACACACTTCATTTCCTCGGCCATGGCGATCAGGTCGTTGGCCTCCTCAATAGTGGTGGTCATCGGTTTTTCAACCAGAATATCAATTTTCTGTTCCAGGCAGGCCGTCGCCACCGCATGGTGATGCACCGTAGGGACTGCAATGGAAACCGCGTCAACCAGCGCCAGCATATCCCGGTAGTCGTCAAAGGCCCTGGTGGCGCACTCCCCGGCTACCTCTACGGCCCGGCCGCCGTCAACATCCACCACCCCGACCAGTTCCACACCCCGCATGTCACGGTACTTCTGGGCGTGAAAACGCCCAAGATAGCCCACGCCTATGACTCCAACCCTGATTGTATCCACCGATAAATCCTGAAATAAAAAGAAATGAATGGACCGGTTTCAGAACCGCACCATAACCGATCAACCAATCTTACCAGACAACGGCAAGAAAAAATAGAAAATGTGTGGAATGTTTTTTAGCCGGTTGTCACTGCCTGAATTCGACCGGTGGTCCGAGTCGTTTTTACCCGCATATTGCACAAGCGGCCTGCTGCAAAGTCTGAACATACCTATCACGGCATTGAGTCACAGGCTATGTAACTATGCGTTTTTCTTTGCCCCAAAACCGTAAGTTTGCACAGGTGCCCCGGATTTACACAGGCACGTCTGCTCGCAAGAGCCCCACTATGCGGGAAGACGTGACCGTGTGAAGATGCGGCTCCCCCTGACCGCTTACAGATTATGGGTAGGTAAAATCGCAGAGTTACAAACCCTGTGACGAGTTTCGGCAAAGTTTGTCGGTTTCGCGACAAGTCACGACGCCGACGGGTCAGTGCCGCAACTCGTTGAGTTATCGTAGCGCCTGGTCAGTGTTGACGACTTTTTACGAGTTCATCATGTCTGATGGCGTTGCAAAAAGCAGCGGCTCCGACGGTCCTGTCTTGCAACTTTTTGATTTTGCATAAAGTTCGGCGAGTATTGTTTTCTTTGTGCCCTCTCTCCCTGTGTGGCTCTTCTGGGGAGCCTCTTTCCATCATTCCGAATTCGTGATTGCGCCGCAAACAGGCAGACCGTTTTTTTTGAATTGGGTGTGGATTCTGATGAAGGGGCAATTTTATGATAGACTTCCCTGGTCTTTCAATATAAAACCTGATTCAATAATCTTTCACCCGTGGCGCGACGGGAGTTGACCGGTTCGGGGCGCCACGGCCGGCACTGCTGTGCGGGCGGCGCTCTATCGTTACCGATCCAGGCGCCTGTCAACATGCCGGCAGGATAAAGTGCATGTTTTCTTTACGGACCCAGGATGGACCCAGTCATTTCAGTAATAATACCTGCCTACAATCACGAAAAGTTTATCGGCGCCGCCATTGAGAGCGTCCTGGGGCAAAGTTACGGTGATCTGGAATTGATCGTCATTGATGACGGGTCAACGGACGGCACAGCGGACGTGATACGGGGATATTCAGATTCCCG
>JAJRTB010000052.1 GCA_024278495.1 Deltaproteobacteria bacterium | reverse complement strand
CTGGAGGCCTCTGGGCAGGGATGCTGGCAGTTTTTACCCCTTTCCCCGACCAGTTCTGTTTTTGGCAACTCTCCGTACATGACTTTTTCCTCCTTTGCCGGCAATCCTCTCTGCATAAGCCCTGAGTTGCTTCTTGAGGAGGGGCTGCTTCATGAGAGTGATCTGGCGGAACAGCCGGAGTTTTCTGAGTTTCTTGTCGAATTTTCCAGGGTACTGCCCTGGAAAAAACTTATTCTGGCCCGGGCCTGGGATCGGTTTCAACGCCAGGGGAATCGATCGCTGTTGAACACCTTTTGCGCTGCCCATGACTGGCTTTCTTCCCACGCCTGTTTTATGGCTTTCAAAGAAAAGTTTGATCAGCTTCCATGGTACATGTGGCCGGAACCATTCAGAAGTGCCGGACCAGTGGCTCAGCGGGCGGGTGCAACAGATATAATTGACCGAATTGAGTATTTTAAGTTTGAACAGTTCCTTTTCTTTCGACAGTGGAATCAGTTGCGCGATTACGCCCGAAAACAGGGAGTACGACTAATCGGTGATCTGCCGATCTATGTTGGCCAGGATAGTGTCGATGTATGGGCGAACCAGGAAATCTTCGAGCTGCACAAAAGGACACGGCTTCCCCTGCGTGTTGCCGGTGTGCCGCCCGATTATTTCAGCAAGACGGGTCAGCGCTGGGGATTTCCTCTCTACCGGTGGAACACCCGGAAAGGGGCAGTGAAGAAGAAACTGTATGATTGGTGGCAGAGGCGTTTCGAGGCAGTCTTTGCCCTGGTCGATATTCTCCGTATCGATCATTTTCGTGGTTTTCAGGCTTATTGGAGTATTCCGGCTGGGGATGAAACCGCTGAGAATGGTGTCTGGAAGAGAGGGCCGGGCCTGTCTTTTTTTCGTGAGATGGAAAAGCGTCTTGGTCCGCTCCCTGTTATTGCCGAGGATCTGGGGCGTATCACACCGGCAGTTGACCGGTTACGTGAGCAGCTCGGCTACCCGGGCATGAAGGTGTTGCAGTTTGCCTTTGATGGCAGGCCTGACAATCCGTACCTCCCCGGAAATTATGATCAAAACTGCGTGGTCTATACAGGTACCCATGATAATAATACGGCGGTTGGCTGGTTCCTGGACCCGGATGTGCCTGAATCGGCAAAGCGGGCCCTGAAAAAAGCGGCCAACCAAAGTGATCTTGACGTGGGCATGGTTCATAATGATTTTATCTATCTGGCCCTTTCATCCACGGCCCGGCTTGCTGTCTTACCCATGCAGGACATACTCGGCTTTGGCAGTGACTGCCGGATGAATACGCCGGGGCAGGGTGAGGGTAACTGGACCTGGCGCTGCGCGCCCCGGTATTTTACCGGAGACCTTGCGGCCGAACTGCGGCTTAAGACATGTTTTTTCGGCCGGGGACACCATTGCCGGAACAGTGACCAGGCACACGGATAAATATGGATCCTGGCTCCGTGAACGTTCACCAGTGGCGCGGATGGGCGTGAATTATTCAGCATTCTGTCGTCACGGAGTCAGATTGTTGACAACTGGATGCCACAGGCGTCAGTGTGGGAAGTTCTGATAATTCTGCATTACAGGGCAGGTCTCTGATTATGAATGTTTTATGCGTTGTGGGAAGTCCCAGGAAAAACGGTAATACCGATATTCTGATGAACAGTGTCATCGAAGGTGCGGTCGCAGCCGGCGGCGCAACGGAACTGGTCAGGTTGACGGAACTTGACATCTCTCCCTGCGTTGCCTGCGGCGGTTGCGAGAAGAGCGGCAGGTGCGTTATACACGATGACATGCAGGAGTTGTACGGCAAGCTTGACCGTGCCGAGCGGGTCATTATTGGTTCCCCGATCTACTTTTACGGTGTTACCGCCCAGACCAAGGGGTTTATTGACAGGTGTCAGGCCTTGTGGTGCAGAAAATACCTGCTTCGCAAGCGCGTCCGGCGCGGTGTTGTCAGAAAGGGGTTTTTCCTCAGTGTGGCGGCTACCCGAGGCGATCGTATCTTTGAGGGGGCTTCATTAACCGTGCGTTACGGGCTTGACGCCATGGATTTTTCCTATGACGGTGAACTTCTGATTCGGGGTGCGGACCACAGGGGAGTCGTCAGGGACATGAACGGGCAACTTGAGCGGGCCCGGGACTTTGGCATGAGAATTGTCGGGTAAAAGCAGGAATTATGCTTTGCTCTGTTGAGAAGCCCTTGACAAAGAGCGGCGGATACTATAAAGAGGTTCAACCATCAGGCCCCATCGTCTAGTGGTCTAGGACGTCGGCCTCTCACGCCGAAAACAGGGGTTCGAGTCCCCTTGGGGTCACCAGGGAAAGAGTAAGGGATACAGCCGGTACAGGTTGTATCCCTTTTTTTGTCGCTTTCTCCGAAGCTGTGAAACCGACGGCTCAGCGTTGCAACGCGGTGAATTATCGATGTGGGCGGCTGGTGTTGACAAGTTTTTGCGAACGCATCACTTTTTCAGCCTTTTATCGTCACGGATTCAGGCACCTGTTTGTAACCAGTCACAGGGTACAATAAATAAATGTATTAAACCGCTTACATCTGTTTACACGGCATCTCTTAACTTGTCGTTGATTTCTCCCATGACACAGGAAGCTGTCATCTTGCCTGAGAGTACGTCAAGAATCTGCCTTGTCCGCACATACGCGGTGCGCTGCTGCTGCCTGACAAAGGTATGAAAATCACATTTCAGGCAGTCGCCCAGTTTCTGCGCATAGGTACCCTGAATTTCATTGCGGCAGTACGTGCCGGCGATAGCCCAGCAGGCACGACCACCATTGGTTCCGTCATTGATACCGTTGAGATCGGTGTTGTCGGCGGCCGGGCAGGTTCCGAACTCCTTTTCATTTTTGCCGCCCTTTTCGCGGCCGCATTCAAAAAATTCCCAGCAGTTCATTCTGCTCATTTATATACCTCCTGGTTTACCCTTTGTTTATGGTTTTCAGAAAATGACGACCACGCTGTGCCATCTTGTTCATTTTTTTATAACACAATTTCAATTTTGAAACCAGGAAAATGCTACATTGTGGTGTGCCTGTGGCAAAAAAACCGGACACCGCTGCACAGGGCGGGTCCGGTTTTTAAGATGTCTGCCGACCGGTGACAGAGCTTAATCGCTGCCCTTGAACTCTGCTATCAGGGCCTGTATTGAAGCCTTGGCATCGCCAAAGTACATGCGGGCGTTCTCGGCGAAGAACAGGGCGTTCTGGATGCCGGCAAAGCCGGGATTCATTGACCGCTTCAGGACGATGACCGTTTTGGCCCGGTGGGTTTCAATAATGGGCATGCCGTAGATCGAGCTGGATTCATCTTCCAGGGCGGCCGGGTTGACGACGTCATTGGCGCCGATAACAACGCAGACATCAACTGAATCCATCCGCGGATTGATATCATCCATTTCGACCAACTGATCATAGGGCACGTTTGCCTCGGCCAGCAGGACGTTCATGTGACCGGGCATCCGACCGGCAACCGGGTGGATGGCGTACATGACCTCGGTTCCGTTTTCTTCCAGCAGGTCGCCCAGCTCCCTGGTCACATGCTGAGCCTGGGCCACGGCCAGACCATAGCCGGGGACAAAAGCAACCGAATCTGCCGCCTCAAGAATATAGTACACATCCTCGGCCGTGGCCGGCTTGATTTCCCCCTGGGGACCGTCACCGGCGGCCTGGGTGATCGCGCCGAAGCCGGAGAAAAGAACATTGGAAAGGGAACGGTTCATGGCTTTGCACATGATCCTGGTCAGGATGATCCCGCTGGCTCCGACCAGGGCACCGGCAACGATCAGAATGTTGTTGCCGATGACAAAACCCGCGGCACAGGCGGCCAGGCCGGAATAGCTGTTCAGAAGGGAGATCACAACAGGCATGTCGGCCCCGCCGATGGGAATGACTGATGTGACGCCGAAGACCAGGGAGATAAGGATGATAACGACAAAGACAGCGTACAGGTTTTGCGGGTTGGCAGCGAATAATCCGGTGCAGACCGCGGCGCTGATCAGGATTGCCGCGTTAATGATGTGCTGGCCGCTGAAGATGATGGCCTTGCTGGGGATTTTTTCACTGAGCTTGCCGAACGCGATCATGCTGCCGGTAAAGGTGATGCCGCCGATAAAGGCGGAAAGAGAAGCGACAATGGCGATGAAAACCGACAGGTCAGGATTCTCGTGATACTCGCCCCAGGCAAGCAATAGACTGGAAACCCCACCAAAACCGTTGAACAGGGCGACCATCTCGGGCATGGAGGTCATCTCAACCTTGTAGGCGGCAACCAGGCCGATGGCCGATCCGATAACCATGCCGAGCAGGATCCATTTGTAGTCAAGGCCCTGGGCAAAAAGGGTCACCACAACGGCCAGAAGCATGCCGATGGCTGAAACCATGTTGCCCCGGCGTGCCGTTGCCGGTGAGCTGAGCATCTTCAGGCCAAATATGAACAGGGCGGCGGAAATGACGTAGGCAAAGTTGATTGCCAGTGCTGATGTACTCATTTGGCGCCTCCATCATCCTTCTTTTTGAACATTTCAAGCATCCGGTTGGTCACCGCGTAGCCGCCGACCACGTTAATGGTGGCAAAGATAACCGCCAGGGTGCCGAGCACTGTGGCAAAGAAGTGGTTGTCTGTCTGCAGGGATGCCAGGGCTCCGATCAGGGTGATGCCGGAGATGGCATTGGACCCGGACATGAGCGGGGTGTGCAGGGTTGAGGGGACCTTGGAGATCAGCTCAAAACCCAGAAATATCGTCAGTACAAAAACAAATGTCAAAAATACGGCGTCCATCGGAGTCCTCACTTATTCATTATCTTTTTATACATTTCATTGACAATCTCGCCGCCATGGGTGATCAGGCTGCCGGAGATAATCTCGTCCTCCCGGTCAAGCTTGAAGACCTTGGCCTCCTTGTCCCAGAAATGATCGACAAAGTTACCCAGATTGGCGGAATAGACCTGGCTGGCCGTTTCGGCCACCCGGCCGGGCAGGTTGCCGAGTCCGACGATTTTGACGCCGTGTTTTTCCACGATCTTGTCGACTTCCGAGCCTTCAACATTGCCGCCGCTTTCCACGGCCATGTCAATGATGACGCTGCCCGGCCGCATCTGTTTGAGGATACCCTCGTCAACAATGCGGGGGGCCGGCCGGCCGAACACCTGGGCCGTGGTTATGACTATATCGGCCTGAGCACAGGCCTTGGCCATGCCCTCTTTCTGCTTCTGAACCTGTTCCGGTGTCAGCTCTTTGGCATACCCGTCCTTGGTCTGACCGGTCTCGCCGAGGTCAATCTTGACAAACTTTGCGCCCAGTGACTTGACCTGCTCCTCGACCACGGGCCGGGTATCAAAGGCTTCGACCCGCGCTCCGAGACGGCGGGCCGTGGCAATGGCCTGCAAACCTGCAACCCCGACTCCGATAATAAAAACCCGGGCCGGCTTGATGGTTCCCGCCGGGGTGGTCATCATGGGCAGGACCTTGTCCAGCTGTTCGGACGCAAGAATAACCGAGACATACCCACCCAGGTTGGCCTGGGAGCTGAGTACGTCCATCTTCTGGGCCAGGGTCGTGCGGGGCAGCATCTCCAGGCTGACCGCGCTGATTCCGGCGGCAGCCATCTTGTTGACCAGTTCAACCTCGTTGAACGGGTCCAGGTAGCTGATATGAATGCATCCCTTTTTCATCTGCTCGATTTCCTCAATGGGAGGTTTGCGCAGCCTGAGGATAATGTCTGCGGTTTTGAGCATCTCCCCGCGGGAAGTTTCGATCCGCGCGCCGACCTTTTCATAGTCGCTGTCCTGGTGGCGGCAGGTCAGTCCGAGGCCGGATTCTATCACCACCTCAGCCCCAAGCTTGACCAGCCTGTCAGCAGTCGGCGGTATAAGGGGAACCCGCATCTCACCCTGATGGGTTTCTTTCATTACCGCGATTTTCATAGATGTACTCCTTGTTCAATTACCCGGTCACGCCTGATTTCACTGGGCAGTGAAACTCCTTTGCTCTGGTACGAACGCAGGGCAGACGAAAAAATGCCAGTAAACAAAAAAAACTGGTGTTTCTTTACACGAATCCGCCGAAAAAACCTACAGTAAATCAGCTGGTCAGGGATTTTTTGTCAGGCCCCTTAATCCGTGACGATAGAAAACTGGATAATCCACGTCCACCTGCACCACAGGTGAACGCTCATGGATACAGGGAGGATGGCGGGAGAGCGGACCGGATTTCATCCATGGTGGTCGCGGCCATGATATTCCCGCGTATCCTTGTGGCGCCTGGCAGGCCGCTGAGATAGCGGCTGATATGGTTCTTTGCCTTGAAAAGAAGTTTCCGCGGCGGGATGTATCTCTCCATGAGTTCAAGGTGAGCAAGGATAACCCCGCGCCGTCCGCTCAGGGTCGCGGGACGGCCCTGCTCCTGGAACACCCAGGGGTTTCCCAGACTGCCGCGGCCCACCATGAAGGCGTCGCATCCGGTTTGCGCCATCATGCGGATCCCGTCCCCATGGCTGAGAATGTCACCATTACCGATAACCGGCACGCTGACCGCGTCCTTGACACGGGCGATCACTTCCCAGTCCGCCTTGCCGCCGAATCCCTGGGCCCATGAGCGGGCGTGGATGGTAACAGCCGCGGCGCCGCTTTCTTCAGCCATGCGCGCGAACTCGGGCGCGACAACCTGACCGGAATTCCAGCCGCTGCGGAATTTGACAGTGACGGGGTGCCGGCTGTTGCGACATACGGCCTGTATAATTGCCGAGGCACGATCAAAATCCTTCATCAGGGCGGAGCCGGAACCTTTCCTGATTACCTTGCGCACCGGACAGCCCATGTTGATGTCCAGCGCGTCCATGGGGTGTGGGTTGAGCAGGTCGGCTGCTTCGCCCATGATGCCCGGTTCGTTGCCGAATAACTGGAAGGCGACTGGTCGCTCCGCCGGGTCGGATGCCAGCAGCTCGAGGGTTTTTTTCTGGCCGTATACCAGGCCGTGACAGCTTATCATTTCAGAGAAACACATGGCTGCTCCCTCACGGCGGCAGAGCAGGCGAAAGGCAAGGTCTGTGTAGCCGGCCAGGGGAGCAAGGATCCCTGGGCCGGTCAGTTTCAGGGGGCCGATATGCATGGTGAGTCTGGAATATGTCGCTTGATAATTCGGCTGTTTTTTTCAGGTTGTCTTTCTGGAGCTTTGTATTATAACAATTTTGACAAAGAATACAGGATGGATTCAGAGAATATTTGCCTGATTCGCAAAAAGTCACGAAACCGACAAAGTTTGCACAGCTATATCTGTGAGACCTGTTTCTGTTTTTCAATTCTGCAAGTTTTTGTACTGTTTTTTTTAATAAATTACGGAGTTCGGCCATGACCCTGCAGCTTAATGTGAATTCGCCCGGCTTGACTGACGAGCAGCTCAACGCCTTACATGAAATGCGGACCAGGTGCGCCCGCCGCATTCTCCTTTCCACCACCCTGGCCGCGTCCGGTCACCCGGGCGGTTCGCTTTCCGCCCTGGACATGTTGCTGGTCACCTATGGCCTGATCAACCATAATCCGGAAAAGCCCCGTGACGAAGGACGGGATCGGGTCGTGGTCAGTATCGGCCATATCTCCCCTGGTGTCTACTCCACCCTGGTTGAGTACGGTTATTTCAGCGAGGATGATTTTTTAAGCGGTTTTCGGCGGACCGGTTCCGGTTTTCCGGGTCATGTGGAGTCTGTGGCGCCCGGGGTCGAGTGGGATACCGGCAACCTCGGCCAGGGGCTGACCACTGCCGCGGGCATGGCCCTGGCTTTCAAAATCAAGAAGCAGAACAACCGGGTCATCTGTCTTATGGGGGACGGTGAGCACCAGAAGGGGCAGATAGTGGAGGCCATTCGCTTTGCCCACAAGTACAAACTTGATAACCTGACAGTCCTGGTGGACCGCAATCATCTGCAGATCTGCGGGGATACCGAGGAGGTCATGCCCCAGTCGATCCGGGCCCTGTACGCAGCCATGAACTGGAACGTCAAGTACGTGGAGGATGGCAACGATTGCAGCCTGCTTTTCCCGGCCCTGGCCGAGGCATACCGGAATACCTCGGGCGTGCCCACGGTCATCGTGGCCCGGACCGTCATGGGCAAGGGTATTTCTTTCATGGAAAACCTGGCCAGGTATCACGGCTCTCCCCTGAAAGAGGATCAGCTGGCAGCCGCTCTTGAAGAGCTGGGCGTTGAAAACGATTATGAACACTGGCAGGCCAGGCGGCAGGAACCGGTGCGAACCGACACCATCATGCCGGCCCCTTCCGCATATCCCGATATCCGGCCCGGTGAGCCCATTCTCTATGACACGGACACCGTAACCGACAATCGTTCCGCCTACGGCAACGCCCTGCAAAACCTGGCCGAGGTCAACAACCTTGAGGGCCGGCCTCCGAAGATCGTCGGAGTGTCCTGTGATCTGGAGGGATCGGTCAAGATGGGCGGCTTTCACAAGCACAGTCCGGACGCCTATATCGAGGCGGGTATTCAGGAGCATCATGCCGCCGGTCTGACCGGCGCTTTAAGTCGTGAGTCGCTGGTTACCTTTTTCTCCACATTCGGCGCCTTTGCCGTGTCCGAGGTGTATAATCAGAACCGTTTGTCCGATTTTAATCATACCAACATGAAGATCGTGGCCACCCATGTGGGGCTTGACGTGGGGGAGGACGGTCCCACCCATCAGTGCATCGACTATCTCGGTCTGATGAAAAACTATTTCCGGTTTTCCGTGTTCATGCCGGCTGACCCCAACCAGACGGACCGGATTATCCGCTACATCGCCACCCAGCCCGGCAATCATTTTGTCGGCATGGGCCGTTCCAAACTGCCGGTCATTACCAATGAGGAGGGGGAACCCTTTTTCGGTACCGACTATATCTTTGCTCCGGGCAAGGCAGACTGGCTCCGCCAGGGCAAGGACCTGACCATTGTGACCTATGGGGCGCTGGCTCCGGCTGCCCTGGAGGCTTGGGAACTGCTCAGGGAAGCAGGTGTCTCCGCCGGTGTTTTGAACATGGCCTCGCTCATCCCCCTGGATATGGACAGCCTGGTCCGGGCTGCTTCAACCGGTCCGGTTCTCACGGTTGAGGATCATCACCTGGAAACAGGACTTGGTGCCAGCGCGGCCACGGTCTATGTGGAAAAGGGGATACAGGTGAAAATGCGCCGCCTCGGGGTCAGCCGGTACGGCAGTTCAGGAAAACCGGCTGAACTCTATGCCGACCAGGGGCTGGATCCGGCGTCCATAGCTCGTGCCGCGGGCGAGTTACTGCGTTAGCCCGCATAGTTACAAACCCTGTGAGGAGTTGTGTGCCGCGAAGCTGGAAAGCATTCGTAGGACGCTGTAATTTTTTGCGACGCTGTCAGGGATAGCCGGACGGATCAGAGGTATAATCCGTTCAGTGTTTAAGGTGTTTACGACGCCATCACAGCGGATTCAGTTTTTTGTTTGTTGTGTCGCTGAAGATCGCAATTTGTCCAGGGTTCCGATATAAATGCGTTCTGACAGATCGGTAAGGATCCGGGCCAAAGCGTCCCGCTCGCTGGCTGACATGACCGATGAACCGCCGGACGTAGAATATTCCTCGGTCCACATCTCCCGGGGAACCTCCCATACGATTTTGTTTGACTTGAGATCTTTTAAGACGTAGCGGACTTGCATCCTGACCTTGACTTCGGTTGACCGGGCGTTCCCGTCCCAGGATACACTGGGCAGATCAATATCAACGATTTCTCCGGCAAGGATATAGTCAGCCTCGCCCCTGTTTTTCGTCAGGATGATACTTTTGGATTTCTGG
>JAJRTB010000051.1 GCA_024278495.1 Deltaproteobacteria bacterium | reverse complement strand
ATACCGCCTTCCTTTTCCAGGATCTCCTTCCAGTTTTCGCCAAAGACCTTTTCATAGATCCAGTCCGCGGGCTGGTAAAAGGGAAAGGGGCCATACTTGCCCAGAAGCAGGTTCTTGAGATCGCCGGAGGGGTTGCCGTAGCGTTCGCCGTCCACCACGTTGCTGACCGCGGTGGTCCAGAGGATCTGGGAGCCGGGGGTCACGCTCCACCAGTTACCCAGCTCTTTCTGGACACGGGGCAGCTCCTTGTGGAGGATATCGGGCATCTGCTCCAGGAAGCCGCCCTTTTCAGCTTGCTCCAGGCTGGAGCCCATGGCGCCGCCGGGCAGCTTGTGGATCTGGACCGTGGGCAGAAAGCCCTTGATCTGTGATTCAAACTGGGCGTAGTGGATCCGCTCGTTCCGGATCACGTCCGAGGTGCGGATAACCGCCTCTTCATTGATGCCGATGGCCTCTTTGCCGTATTCCTTGAGGGTCTGGACGACGGTCAGGATCGGCGGCGGGCCATAGAAGCCGGTAAAGGCGTGATCCGAGGCGTCGACAATGGTTGCGCCGTTCAGGACTGCGGCCGTGATCCGGCCCACGTCATTGCCGTCGGTGTTGTGGCCGTGATAATGGATAATGACATCAGGATAGGCCTGCTTGATGGCGTTGACAAGTTCACCGATACGCTTCGGCGTGCCCAGGCCGCCGTGGTTCTTGATGCACAGAACGATATCCTCGCCGGTGACGTCCAGAATCTCCCGGACCTTGGCGACATAGAATTCATCGGTATGCTCCGGGCCGGTGGAAAAACAGATACACGGCTCATTGATCTTGCCGGCCTTGGCCACTTCCTCAAAGACCGCGGTCATGTTGGGGATGTGGTTCATGAAGTCAAAGGTCCGCCAGACATCGACATACTTGGCGAACTCCCGGACCGCGAAGCGGATGACGTTCTGGGGGTAGGGTCGGTAGCCGAACAGGTTGACGCCGCGGCACAGGGTCTGGAACATGGTGTTGGGCATCTTTTCCCGCAGCAGTTCCAGTTTCAAAAACGGATCAACCTGCTTGCGCAGGATATCCACGTGAACTGAGGCCCCCCCGGTGATCTCCAGTGAGAAGTACCCTGCTTCCTCCCGGGCCGGGGCGGCCAGAAGATCGGTGTGCAGGAGGATCCTGTTCTTGTAGTCGGACTGGGACATGTCCCGGGCCGTGTTGGTGATGTAGTATCCATCCGCCTGGCGCAGGGCACTGAGCACCTCGGCGGTATCCATGGCCGTCGTAATCTTCGTCATGTTCTTGCTTCCTCGGTATAAATCAAAAAAAACGTATTTTCTTCAGGGCAATTACGGGACGCCTACGCTGCGTAGGTGTTTTTCCCCTTGTGATGGATCTCGGCAATGAGACGGGCCAGCTTGTTGACCTCGCTGGCATGGTCCTCGTAGTCAAACAGGTACTCGTGGGTGTCCAGGAAGGAGGTGTCAAATTCACCCTTGATGAAATCCGGATCACTGATCAGGTTCAGGTAGAACGGAATCGTGGTCTTGGGGCCGGTGATGACAAAGTTGTTCAGGCACCGTTTCAACCGGTCAACCGTCTCGTTCCAGGACCAGCCGAAAACGGTCAGCTTGACCAGGAGTGAGTCGTACTCTTCCGGAATGGTTAAGCCCTGGTAGCAGAAGCCGTCCAGCCGGACGCCGTAGCCGCCGGGCGACTGGTACACCGTGATGGTCTTGCCGCCCTCGGGCATAAAGTCGTTCTTGGGGTCTTCGGCATTGATCCGCATCTCGATGGCGTGTCCGCGCAGCACGACGTCATCCTGGTCAAAAAGCAGCTTCTTGCCCAGCGCCACCTTGATCTGGGTCCGGACGATGTCGATACCCGTGATCATCTCGGTGACCGTATGCTCCACCTGGAGCCGGGTATTGATCTCCATGAAGTAGAAATTGTTGTCGCTGTCCAGCAGGAATTCGACCGTGCCCGCGTTGGTATAACCGGATGCCCGGGCCGCCTTGACCGCGGTTTGGCAGATCTCCTCGGCCAGTTCCGGTGACAGGTGAAAGGCCGGCGCGATTTCGACCAGCTTCTGGTTGCGGCGCTGGATTGAGCAGTCCCGGGTGCCCAGGTGGACAATCTTGCCGTAGGTGTCGCCGATCACCTGCACCTCGACGTGTTTGGGATTGATCACCACCTTTTCCAGGTAGACCGAGTCGTCGTTAAAGGCGGCCTGGGCTTCGTTGCGGGCGACTTCATACTGTTCGTTCAGTTCGTGGTCGTTTTCGATGCGCCGAATACCCCGGCCACCGCCACCGGCGGTCGCTTTCAGCATGATAGGGTAGCCGTACTTTGCGGCAAATTCCCGGGCTTCCTCAAGGCCGGCTTTGCCGGGGCTTAAGTTCGGGGTGCCCGGGACCATGGGGATGCCGGCGTCGGCCATGATCTGCCGGGCCGTGACCTTGTTGCCCAGTTTTTCAATGACCTCGGATGTGGGGCCGATAAAGGTGATGCCTTCGTCCTCGCACGCCCTGGCCAGGAGAGGGTTTTCCGCCAGGAACCCGTAACCAGGATGAATGGCCGTGGCGCCGGAGCGTTTGGCCGCCCGGATAACCTTGTCTATATCAAGATAATCGGACCGGGGACCGTTGCCGATCCAGATGGCCTCGTTGGCGATCCGGATATGGCGGGACTGGTGGTCCGGGGTTTCGTAGATGGCAATGGCTTCATGGTTCAGCTCCTGGATTGCCCGGATAATCCTGATGGCAATCTCTCCGCGGTTGGCTACTAGAATCTTTGTGCTCAATGTTCCACCTTTTTTTCCGTATTAAAAAAATAAAAACTCAGTTTCGGTTATTGTGCTGCGAGCGCCGGACGGCAACCGGAAAACTTCATGTCCGGTAACCGGGCATACGGGTCTGGAACCGACCGGGAGCCGGACAGTAAGACTATATTTGTAGCACAAATCCCTTGTTTTGGCAAGAAGAACCGGGAGGAATCGGTGGCTGTGCGGCTGCAACGGTGGTTACAGCGTCATTCCGGCTTGGGGGGAGGCTGGAGGGTGGCCTGGACCGTTGCGCCGAGTTTTTCCATGGAGTAGGGCTTGGGTACGACCCCGGCAAATCCGTGTGCTTTATATTCCGCCATGATGGGATCGTTGCAGTAGCCGCTTGAGACAATGGCCCTGACGTCCGGGTCGATTTCCCGCAACCGGGCAATGGTCTCCTTGCCCCCCATCCTGCCGGGAACCGTCAGGTCCAGGATAACACCATCGTAGGGCCGGCCGCTTTCCATGGCCTGCTGATATTCCTGAACGGCTTCTTCGCCGTCGGCGGCTTCACCTGTCTCGTACCCCAGGTGACCGAGCATCTGCGCCGCCACCTCGCGGACGATATCATCGTCGTCCATGATCAGGATCCGGCCGCTTCCCCTGGGCGCAGAGCGGGAGTCTGGCTGGGGAACAGAAATTGTATGACTGGAAACCGGCAGAAAGACGGTCATGGTTGTACCCTGGCCCGGCTCGGAATCCACGGTCATAAGACCATTATGGTTGCGGATAATCGAGTAGGCCGTAGCCAAGCCCAGGCCACTGCCCTTTTTCTTGGTGGTAAAATAGGGGTCAAAGACCCGGGAGAGGTATTCCCTGGCAATGCCGATTCCCTGGTCCCGTATATCGATGCGGACGTAGTCGCCGGGCTCCAGGGGGGGGATGGTGTCATGCTCCAGGCTGTGGACGGCGACTCCGATGGTGAGCGTGCCGCCGCCGGGCATGGCCTGGTCGCAGTTTATGATCAGGTTCTGCAGGACCTGGCTGAACTGCCCGGTATCCACGTCCACCGGCGGAATTTCTCCCTCGGTTTCCAGGCGCCAGGTGGATTTGGAACCGCTCAGGACAAAGGGGACGACCTCCTGAATGATGTCAAGCACTGAGGCTGTCTCCTTGACAGGTGAGCCTCCTTTCGCAAAGGTCAGGAGTTGCCGGGTCAGTTCCTGGGCCCGGTAGGACGCCTTTTCCGTGTTCTGGAGAAGCTCCAGGACCTCCCGGTTCGGAGATTTGAGTTTGGCCAGGAGGATGTTGCCGATGATTCCGGTCAGCAGGTTATTGAAATCATGGGCGATTCCGCCGGCCAGGAGCCCCACGGACTCAAGTTTCTGGGTCCGGCGTATTTCTTCCTCAAGCCGCCGCCGTTGCGCGATATCCCGAAACGCGCTGCGCAGGGCAACCGGTTTGTTGTCGACAAATTTGCAGTTGACCCGTCCTTCCACATGTATTTTCCGGCCGGTCTTGCTGAGAAAGATCGCGTTGCTGGTAAATTCCCGGCCGTCCCTGAGTATCTGTTCAAATTTTTTCCGGCAGACCTCGTGGAAATCAGGATGGATGATGTCAAACATGTTCAGTGCGGTCGCTTCCTCTTCCGAGTAGCCGAGGGTTTCCCGCCAGGCCCGGTTGACGACCAGGATTCTTCCCTGCGGATCGATACTCTGCAGCATGTCGGTCGCGTTTTCAAAGAGGTCACGGAACCGGTCTTCACTCTCCTGCAGGGCCTGTTCCGATTTTCTGCGGCGGGTCACATCCATGTAGAGAAGAACGACCCGCACTATTTCGCCGCCTGTATCAACAATCGGGGTGCCGATGACATCGTAGAAGCGGCCCCGGCACTCCCAGGAACGGGTCCGGACGCTTTTGCGCCTCTTCATCACCTGGTTGAACAGGCAGGCCTCCTCCCCGGTGGCGCCGTCGCAGACCGCCTGGCGACAGGTTTGGCCTGTTATTTCGCTTTCCGGGGCCACAAAAAGAGGGGTCATTTTCCTGTTGTAGGTTTGGATTTCACCCCGGTTGTTGAGCACCATGACGCCTTCGCCCACCGAATCAACGATGGCCCGGATATCGTCACGGGCGACTTCCAGGGCGTGGTTGGTCTCCCTGTGATGCTCCAGGATATGTTGGAAGGTGTCGCTGACGATGCCGATGGGATCAAGCTGCAGCAGGGTCTGGTCGTCAAGCTCGTCCGGGTCAAGGGGCATCGTGCCGATGACAGACAGCAGCTGGTTGACTTTCTGGCGGATGTACCGGGTGGTCTTTTCTTCGTGTTCCCGCAGCCGCTGATTTTCGGCCTGGAGCCGGCCGAGTTCTTTGCGCAGTTCAGCGAGGGACTTTTCTTCAGTTCTGGTATCGGTTTCGTGCATTTGGTTGAGCCTGTTGGAATCCTGCTTCCGGTGCCGTGGCCCGCGTTGTCCGTGGTTCGCCGGCACCGGTTGCTACTGTGGTGGCGCCATGATTTCGATCTGGTAGTATCCCTCTTCCCTTTTCTCGACCGTGGCTAAATAACCCATGTTCGCGACCGCCTCCGGGATGGTGGTGGTCGCGTTCCTGTTGTCGGTCTTGATGATTATTGTTACCCCTTCATTTTTGAGGGCATGCCGCTTTGTATTGACTTCGCGCAGGGTAAACAGCAGGCAGGACGGGCAGATCTGCCCGCGGATATCGTAGACAATGTTGTTTGTGTTCTGCGATTCTTTCATTCGGCCGCCTCCCGGGGAACTGTCAGGATCAGCCTGGAAAGCAGGATCGTGCCGATCCAGGCGCCGGGGACAAGGCCGGCCAGAAAGAGCAGGGACTGCATGGCCAGGATCGGCAGACCGCCGAAAAGGTGCCAGATATTGCATCCCGGAGTCATGCGGGAGCCGAGAGCCAGCAGTATCCCCCCGGCCAGGGCGGAAATATACTGGCGGGCAGGTATCCTGACATAGATGGAGAACTCTCTGACCAGGACCGCGGAGACAAAGGCGCCCAGAATGATGCCAATGACCAGGGGAAACTGGATAAAGGCGATGCCGTCAAGGTTCGGTCCCGCGCCTCCGGTCAGGGGCGTGCCGGTGAAAGGGATGATATAGTTCAGGGGCAGTTCCTGAAAAAAGGCGAGGCCGGCAACATGATCAGGGAGAACGAGACGTTCCATGAAGGCGGCCATCTTGGCATAGGCGGTTGAGATACCAAGAGGCATGCCGGTAACAAGGTACGAGAGAAAGCCTAAAAGAGCCAGCAGGAGAGCGGCTTTCCATGGTTGCATGTAACCGGAAACCATGGAGGACTGGTCCCATTTTTCCTGTTTCGTCCACAGGCCGGTAAGGAACGCGCCACCGAGGATACACGGCAGCAGAACCAGGCCCGGGTCGGCGGCGATGGCCTGGGCCAGTGTAATGTTATCCTTCTGAAACAGAAACTGTGTTGCGAAACCCTTCCACCAGGGATGAATCTCGGCATACACACCGCTGCCGATCAACAATCCGACAAAGGCGGCGGCGCTGGTTACGCTGCCGCTGCCCATCCTGTAGAGGGTGCCGACCACGCAGCCCCCGGCCAGGACCATGCCGATACCGAAGATTGTGCCGCCGGCCAGGTTCACAAGGGAAGGGGAGCCCAGAAGAGGAAAAGGATAAAGCCTGATAATCCCCAGGCGACGGCCCAGTTCAAACAGGATCATGCTGGTAAGGATAAGAAGCAGCAGGGCGCGCAGCATGGCGCTGTGGCGAAACAGGAAAAAATCACGAAACATGCCTGCAACGCAAAAATCAGAACGGTGCATGATAAACCCGCCAGTTATGCCCAGGGCCAGGTTGAAGACAATAATGGTGTATATGGCAGGTTCCATGGTGGCGTGACCGGTGTGCCTTGAATGTGGAACACAAGGCTTGGAGCTCTGATACAGTTTTTCGCGCTTCCTGAATCTTATTATATACTAAGAACTCTGATGGTCAAAAGGATAATCCCGGCGTGCTGTGAATTCGCCGGTGTTTCTGATACCTGCGTTTTCTCAAACAGGGGGATCATGGGGCGGGGCATGCTGGTAGTGAACCGGCCCGCTGCCTGAGATAGTCGAGCCACGCATCCAGTCCCGTTCCGGTGGTGACGGAGAGTTCGAAAATGCGCAGCTCAGGATTCAGCCTCAGGGCTTCGCGCCGGGCCTCGGTGATCGAAAAATCAAAATAGTCGATCAGGTCGGTCTTGGTGATGAGGAAGCTGTCGGCGCTGATAAAAGATTTTGGATACTTGACCGGTTTGTCGGACCCTTCGGGCACGGAGAGGAGGATGACCCGTTCATGTTCGCCCAGGTCAAAAGTGGCCGGGCAGACCAGGTTGCCGACATTCTCGATAAAGACGATATCAAAGGGTTTCCCTTCACCTTCTTTTTCAAGGTCATGCAGCCCCCGGTGGACCAGGCGGGCGTCCAGGTGACAGGCCCCGCCGGTGGTGATCTGCACGGCCGGAACCCCCTTGGCCCTGATCCGGGCGGCGTCCCGTTCGGTTTCGATATCTCCCTCAATGACACCGATCCGCAGCTCGGAGCCCAGGTGCTCGATGGTCTGTTCCAGCAGGGTTGTCTTGCCGGAGCCGGGACTTGAGATCAGGTTGACGGCCAGGGTCCCGGTCGCGTCAAAATGACGCCTGTTTTCCTCGGCCTGCCGGGTGTTTGCGGCCAGCAGGCTCTGGTTGACGTCAACAGTAAAGCCTTTCGTGTTATCGCCGGCTGAAGGACAGCCGCAGGTATCGCACATTTCTTCTTCTACTCCATCTCTACCTGTTTCAGGATCAGTTCATCGCCGCCTTCCCTGACCAGGGACGGGGAGGCGCATTGGGAGCAGGCGGACGGCGGGGTCTCTGCCCGAACAGTCGCGCCGCAGTTGTCGCACCTGTACAGCGGGTCAATCAGGGTCACTGCGAGTCTGGCCTCGCTGGTCAGCGGGTTTTCAGCGGCCAGTACCTCAAAGCCGAAGGTAAACGAATCCACTACAATGCCGGCCAGGCGGCCTATGTCCACCCGGACCGTGGTAATTTTTTTTGCCCGGTGCTGCCTGGCCAACCCGTGCAGCTGGGCACACAGCCCCTGGGCCAGGGAGAATTCATGCACCGGCAGCGGCCGTTTTTGGCTCCAGGAAGATGTCGTGGGTCGCGAGGGACTGGTGTAAAAGTTCCATTACCTGCGCGAGTTTTGGTTCAAGTCGGGGGGAAAGGCCGATTCTGGTGCTCAAATCCTCCGGCACCACAGTGATCATCTCGGTTCGTTCCGGGGCGGTCTCCCGGAGCCGGCAGAGATCAAGGATGTCCAGCAGCCCCACCTGGTGCGGCGACATCCGGGCCTGGAAGTTGCCGGCCTGAATATCCTCGTCAGTGAACCGGCGGATGGTGCCCGGTTCTCCGTCCGAGGCCACCGTGTCAATAACGTAGAGGTAGTCAGCATCCTCGATAAAAGGGGCCATCATGATTCCGGCGGTGCCGCCGTCCAGCACGGATACATGGTCCGGGATCACAAAGTTGCCGGTGAGATAGTTGATAAAGTGGACCCCGAAACCCTCGTCCGCCAGCAGGAGGTTGCCCACCCCGAGGATTCCGATTTGTTTGTCTGAATGCATGATTGTGATAATTGAACAGGAGCAGGGCGCTGCCTGCTCCTGTTACCGGTCAGAAGGTTATGGGGAGGGCGTGTACTTGGTGCCGTTGAAGATCGAGGAAATCAACCCTTCCCTGGTTTTGATGTCGTTCCAGACCACGATGTAGATGTGGATAGCGGCAAAGATGATAAAGTACCACATGATCAGATAGTGGACCTGGCGGGCCTGCTGGATCGGTCCCAGCAGGAGCAGCCCCCATTTCTGCCAGGTCGGATTTTCCGGGTAGAGCAGGTAGAACCCGGCCGTCAGTTGCAGCAGGGCCAGGCAGAAGGTGACGGTATAGATCATACCCGCCAGCACGTTGTGGCCCAGCCTCGGGGTATGGTCGCCATCCAGGTACAGGTAAAACTTGATGGTGTGAACCAGGTTGCCGATATTTTTCGGGGTGATGGGAAGAAAATCCCATATCCGTTCCTGCCGGTTGCCGAAGAAGAGCAGGTAGATCCGGGCCAGGATGGCGCCGGTAAAAACAAAGCCGGCAATGAAATGAATGTAGCGCATGGTGCCCACCGGAAAATTCGAGCTTCCCTCAAGCAGCGTATTGGTCCAGGGGAAGTGGATATAAAATCCCGTGACCGCCAGAGTGACTATGGAGAGCACGAAACTCCAGTGGAAGAGCCGCAGGAGAATACTCCAGGCATGGTGTTGTTGGTACCGCATATCGTCCTCCTGTATACCGTTGAAGGGAGGTTCTTTTACAGGACCTTGAGCTTGACCGTCTCCCGCCCCTCGGGATCAAGCATGTGCACGGCACAGGCGATGCAGGGGTCAAAGGAATGGATGGTCCTGAGAACTTCCAGGGGCCGTTCCGGATCGGCAATCGGGTTGCCCACCAGTGACGCCTCATAGGGCCCGGGTTTGTCCTTGTCGTCCCGGGGGCCGGCGTTCCAGGTGGAGGGCACCACGCACTGGTAGTTCTTGATAACCCCGTCCTTGATGACGATCCAATGTGACAGGGCGCCGCGCGGTGCCTCGTGGAAACCGAAGCCCTGGATCTCGCCCTTGGGAAAGGTGGGCCTGTTGAAGATCTCAAGATCCCCCTTGCCGATGTTGTCGACCAGTAACTGCCAGTGCTTGATGGCCAGGTCGCTGAGCATGGCCGCCCGGATGGCCCGGGCCGCGTGCCGGCCCAGGGAGGAGTGCAGGGCGGCCGGACCGACCTGGACCCCGGCCAGGGTGGAGATCTCCGACAGGACATGGTCCACGTACTTCCTGGTCAGTTCATGCCCCTGGGCGTAGCCGACCATGACCTGGGCCAGGGGGCCGACCTGCATGGGCTCGCCCTGGAAACGGGGCGCCTTGAGCCAGGTATACTTGCCCTCGTCCTGGAAGTCGGTGTACTTGGGCACGGTGTCTTCCTCGTAGGGGTGGCGGGTCCAGTCGCCGTCGTACCAGGAGCGGGCAATGCACTCGACCACGTTGTCCCGGAAGTAGGGATCGTTGAAGCTGGTAAAGGGCTTGACCGTGGCCAGGTCGCCGCCCATGATGGTGCCGCCGGGCAGGTCGAACGAGGTGGATTTGGTGTCCAGAACCATGTCCGGCACGGCCATGTAGTTGGTGACCCCGGCCCCGTAGGGGAGCCAGTCCTTGTACAGGGCGGCAATGGCGATCACGTCGGGCACATAGACCTGCTTGATGAACCCCTGCACCTCCTCGACCAGTTGCCTGACCCAGTAGAGCCGCTCCATGTTGAGGGTGTTCTCGTTGTCCGGGTTGATGGCGGCGGTGACGCCGCCGACCGAGAGGTTCTGGATATGCGGGTTCTTGCCCGAGATGATGCCCAGCGCCATGTCGGCCTTGCGCTGGTAGTCGAGCGCCTCCAGGTAATGGGAGACCGCCATCAGGTTGGCCTCGGGCGGCAGTTTCATGGCCGAGTGGCCCCAGTAGCCGTTGGCGAACGGGCCGAGCTGGCCGCTGTCGACAATGGCCTGGACCTTGGCCTTGACCGTTTTGAAGCGGTTCGCGCTGTTGCCCGGCCAGTTGGAGATGGATTCGGCCAGCTGCACGGTCTTGCCGATATCGGCGGACAGGGCTGAGACCACGTCGACCCAGTCCAGGGCCGACAGCACGTAGAAGTGGACAATATGGTCGTGCAGGGCATGGATGGACTGAACCAGGTTACGGATGTACTGGGCGTTGATCGGGATCTCCATTCCCAGGGCGTTTTCCACGCAACGGACCGAAGCCAGGGCGTGTACCGTGGTGCAGACCCCGCAGATCCGCTGGGTAAAGAGCCAGGCATCCCTGGGATCGCGTCCCTGCAGGATCAGTTCAATGCCGCGCCACATCTGGCCCGAAGACCAGGCCTTGGCCACAACTCCGTTATCTACCTCTGCGTCTATTCTCAGGTGGCCTTCGATCCTGGTGACAGGATCAACCACAATTCGCTGTGCCATGAGTCTCCTCCCTCAGGTTATTCCTGTTCATCGGAACTGCATTTGCCGCAGCCGAGTACCTTCTTGCCGATTCCCACCGCGGCATGGATGCCGACCGCAGCCGCGGTCACGCCGAGGATCTTCTTGCCGGCCGAGGTCGCCCCGGCCACCGCGCCCTTGCCACCGTGGGGGATATCCACCCCGGGCAGCCGTTCATAAAAGGGGGTCATGGTGTCCCAGAAGTCCGGTTCAACACAGCCGACGCAGCCATGGCCCACGCCGACCGGCCAGACGCCCACGTCATTGAAATGGACCGCCGGACAGTTGGCAAAGGTGCCGGGCCCCTTGCAGCCGACCTTGTAGAGGCAGTACCCCTGTTTATGGCCCTCGTCGCCGAACTGTTCGGCAAAACGGCCCTCATCGAAATGGGCCCGCCGTTCGCACTGATCGTGAATCTTGCGGCCGTAGGCAAACAGGGGCCGGCCCAGCTGATCGGTTCTGGGCAGCTTGTTCCAGGTGAGAAAGTGGAGCACCGTGCCGAGGAAACTGATGGGATTGGGCGGACAGCCGGAAATATTGACGATAGGGGTGCCCTTGACCAGGTCGCGGACCCCGACCGCGCCGGTGGGATTGGGGTGGGCAGCCTGGACGCCGCCAAAGGTGGCGCAGGTGCCGATGGCGATGATGGCCGCCGCCCTGGGCCCGACGTCAGCCAGGATATCCATGGCGGTGCGCCCGGCGATCTTGCAGTAGATGCCGCCGTCCCTGGTGGGTATGGCGCCCTCGACCACGCAGATGAACTTGCCCTTGTACTTGCTGATGGTCTCCTGGAGGGCCTGCTCGGCCTGGTGCCCGGCCGCGGCCATGACCGTCTCGTGGTAGTCAAGGGAGATGATGTCCAGGATGAGCCTGCCGATATCCGGGTGGGAGGCCCGCAGCAGGGTTTCGGTACAGCCGGTGCATTCCTGGAAGTGGAGCCAGACCACCGGCGGCCGCTGGGCCGAGGCGGCCGCCTCGACCATCTGCGGCACCACCGCCTCGGACAGCCCCATGGCCGCCGCGGCCATGGTGCAGCCCTTGAGAAAGGTCCGGCGGTTCACCTGTACGTCAATTTCCGCGCCAAAATCGTGTCGTGACATGTTGCCCTCCTTTTATTCACGAAAAGGGTTGGGAGAATTCTGTCAAATACCCCTGATTACTTACCCTGCTTTCCGGGTAAACCCTTTGGGCAGGGAAAGGTCTGACCTGGTCGTGCGTGTTTCCGTGGACCGTAGCGACGACACCACATGGTGGTATCGCAGTGTCGCCGGTATTATGTGGTGCGTGAGGCCGATAATGCAATAAAAAAAGCACTGTTTCCCGTGATTTTTTCCTCTTCCCGATGCGTAGAGGAGGCGGGTCAGCGCTTGATCGAGTCTTGAAGTTCATAGCTGTCTTCAGACAGAAAGCAAGAATGTACTTGGATTTGGGGCAGCACTCTTGAGCCTGTTCCCCTTTACTTGTAACTGATCACGGGGTATGCAAGATCGTGATTTTTCTCCCTCGTCCTTGTAAGCGGTCACAGGTGCCGCAGATTTTTACAGGCTCACCTGTTCGCTATAGCCCCTCTATGCGGGCAGGTGAGACCGTGAAAAGATGCGGT
>JAJRTB010000050.1 GCA_024278495.1 Deltaproteobacteria bacterium | reverse complement strand
CCGCAGGCCGGGCAGCAGTTGGGCTGGGCGTGGAAGCGCCGGTCGCGCGGGTCGGTATATTCTTTGCGGCAGTCCGGGCACATGGCAAAGGTTGCCATGGTGGTCCGGTTTCGGTCATAGGGCAGGCCGCGGATGATTGAGTAGCGTGGTCCGCAGTTGGTGCAGTTGGTAAAGGGGTAGCTGTGGCGACGGTCGGCCGGATCCAGGATTTCCCGGCGGCAGTCGGGGCAGAGAGCTATGTCCGGGGAGACCAGGGTGTTACTCTGCCTGGTTGCGTCACTGGTCAGGATTGCAAAGGAACATGTGGCCCCGGGCAGGGTGGTCTCTGTCAGGTCCAGCGCGGTGATGCGGGCCAGGGGCGGAGCTTGTTCCCTGATGGCCCTGATCAGGTTCCGGATCCCCTCATCTGTTCCGGCAACCCGGATGCAGACCCCTTCAGCGGTGTTGACGATATGCCCGACCAGATTCAGACGACGGGCCTGGCGAAAGATAAAGGGGCGGAAACCGACCCCCTGGACAATGCCGTTGACCAGGATTTTCGTTGCCTGGATGGGCATGGGGGCGCGCGACCCCTGTCAGGACCCTTCCGTTTTTCGGGCCCGGCGGGCAAATGTCGCGGCTTCCATGCCTGCAACGCAGCCCTCGCCCACGGCCTTGGCCATCTGGTACGGGGGGCCGACAATGTCTCCGGCCGCGTAGACCCCGGCGACATTGGTCTCCTGCTTGCGGGAGACCGCGATGTATTTGAAGGTTTCCAGATCAAGCTGAACATCGATCTGGGTGGCCAGCTCCAGGGCCCCTTTGGAGCCAAGCTCAATGAAGACACCGTCCACGGCCAGGGTTGTGCCGTTGTCCAGCCTGAGGCCGGTGACGGCCTGTTCACCTTCAATGGCTTCGGGCCAGGTGTCACTGATCAGCTCCACCTCGCTTGCGTCGAGCCGTTCCCGCAGCTCCGGCGAGACATCGAGTGTGCCGGCTATCAGGTAGACCCTGTCGGCATAGCCAAGCAGGGTCAGAGCCCCGTCCACGGCGGCGCTGCGGTTGCCGACCACGGCCACGGTCGCGCCCCGGTAGAAGTTGGCGTCGCAGTCCACGCAGTAGCTGACGCCGCGGCCCTGCAGTTCCTTTTCACCGTCCACGGCAAGTTTCTTTTTGGACACGCCCATGGCAAAAATGAGGCTGCGGCTCTCGATCTCCCGGCCTGATTCAAGTTCGAGCCGGAACCGGTCATCTGTCTGCGTGATTTTCAGAACATCGTGGGGCTGCAGCTCGGCTCCGAACCGGGCGGCCTGGCGATGGCCGGTCTCCAGCATGTCGGCTCCCTCCCGGACACCTTCGCAGAAGGCATAGTTCTCCACGTGCGCTGCATACAGGGCGCTGTTTTCGGCCCGGCCGAGCAGCAGGACGCGGGTTTTTTTCCGCGAGGCGTGGATGGCGGCCTGGATGCCGGCCGGTCCGGCCCCGATAATGACTACATCATACAAAGTGTTCGACATGGTGAAAGACTCCTTGGATAGCAGAACCAGTGTAAGTGATCAGGGGCACCGCATCTTCGCACGGTCGCGCCTGCACGAATCTGCGGCTCCCCCTGACCACGTACAAGTTATGGGCAGGTAAAATCGCAGACCTGAATCCGTGACGAAAATTCGCGGCGCTGACAACTAACGTATTGAAAGGGTGAACGCTCACGGATTCAGGGCAGAGTTACAAACCCTGCGACGAGTTACGAACTTTTGTACACCATCTGTAGAACAAGGTCTACAGAATTGTGTTTTTCATGTATGTTATCAGATTTATAAAAAAAAAGTAAACGGTTGTGTCGGAGCGGCCACAGGCCTTGCGCCGGTCCCGATCATGCGTGTATTATAAGGGGTGTCCCGTGAGTATTTCTCTCGTTGAAATGATGTTGAATGCCGGCCTCATGGTCAAGGCAGTCATGATCACCCTCCTTGTCTTTTCGGTGGTTTCCTGGAGCATCATCGTCATGAAGCAATTGGCCTTTGCCCGGGCCAGGAAGAATTCCGATGATTTTCTCAACCGGTTCTGGGAAAGCAAGACGCTCAACGAGGCCTATGATTCGGCCCGGGAGTTTCCTCTCAGCCCGGAGGCGGCCGTCTTTGTCTCGGGCTTCCACGAATTGAAAAAAATCAGCGCCGGCCGCCAGGGCAGGGAAAACGAGACCCTGGAGATGCAACTGGCAACCATGGACAACGTCAAGCGGGCCATCCGCAAGGCCATGATCCTGGAGCTTGACCGCCTGGGGCGCTCCCTGCCCTTTCTGGCGACCACCGGCAGCGCTACTCCTTTTATCGGTCTGTTCGGCACCGTATGGGGTATCATGAATTCATTTCATGACATCGGTCTGCGCGGCTCAGCATCCCTGGCCGTTGTGGCCCCTGGTATCTCCGAGGCCCTGGTGGCGACGGCCGCGGGTCTCGCGGTTGCCATTCCGGCGGTTATTTTTTATAATTTTTACTCAAACAGGCTGGCCGCGGTGGAGTCGGATATTGACCACTTTGCCACGGATTTTTTAAACCTTGTTGAACGGGATTTCCTCACCCGGGTCTAGCCCCGGGATATCCTGCCAGGAGAGGGAGAGATTATGGCGATGGGACCGATGAACGGTGGCGGCCGCCGGGGCCTGGTGGCCGAGATCAACGTGACGCCTCTGGTGGACGTCATGCTGGTCCTGCTCATAATTTTCATGGTCACGGCGCCGATGATGACCCAGGGGCTTGAGGTGGACCTGCCGGAAACCACGGCCAAGGCCCTGCGCCAGGAAGAGGAACCCCTGGTGATTTCGCTCAGTAAAGACGGCCGGATCAAATTGCGCAACGTGGAGGTCAGCGCCAAGAATCTGCGGGAGCAGCTCGGCAGGATGAGTGACGAGGAAAAAAAGAGGCCGATCTATCTCCGGGCGGACAAGCAGGTGGCCTACGGCGACGTGGTGGTCCTGATGAATGATATCAGGAAGGCGGGCTTTGAGAAGCTGGGCATGATCACAAAACCGGTTGAGCGGAAATAGCGGGAGGTTGCACACTGAACGGGCTGCGTTTCAGCGATGCTGATTTTTTCCGGCGGCAAAGGGTTGTTGAACGGGGCTGGCTGCTGCCGGTCTGCTGCGCCCTGGCGGTGCATATCGTCACCCTGTCTCTTTCCGCGACCCTGCCCGGGCTCTTGAACCGGCGCCCGCTCCTGGACGAGGTGGTCACGGTCAACCTGGTGTCGTTGCCGGAACCAACCCCGCAGGCGCGGGAAGCTCCCCGCAACACGACACCGCCGCCCCAGGCAGAAGAACCCGCCCGGATCAAGCCTGAACAGGGCAAGGCGCCTGTGGCTCTGAAGCCCGAGCCCGCGGTGGAGGCGGCGGTTCCGGCCAGACCGGTTTCGCTTCGGCCCATAAAACGGAAGAAGCGGAAAACCGATCCGGCCAGGGTGGCCCGGGAAAAGGCCAGGCGCACACAGGAGCTGGAGCGTCAAAAGGCGCTGGAGCAGGCCCGCCGGGAGGAACGGCGGGCGGCCGAGGAGGCGGCCCGGGCCAGGGAGGCTCTGGCCGAGATGATCAGGCGCAAAGGGGTGGGCGCCACAGCCGCGACGACCCGCCCCTCGGGCGGCAGGCGCGAGGTGCAGTCTCTGGTCCTGAAGCAGTACCTTTCCACGCTGTATGACAGGGTTCAGCAGTACTGGGCCCTGCCGGAGATGCGTCGCTGGGACGCGGGGCTGGAAACCGTGGTGGTCCTGACCATCCGGCCGGACGGCAGCGTGGCCCGGAAGATAATTGAAAAAAAGTCAAAAGATCCGTTTTTTGACCAGTTTGTCATGAAGACGCTGCAGAAGGCCGTGCCGCTGCCGCGTTTTCCGAAGCTGATGACCCAGTCGTCCATAGAGGTTGGTCTCAGGTTCCGGCCCGGTGAACTGGTAACAATGTAATGTCATCACGTGGCAGTGGACGCGGGGATACGCAGAAAAGAGGCGTCCCGTTTGCCCGTGGACAGAGGAAAATATGAAGAATCAGCTCATGAGAGTTTCTTCCCGGTTGCTGCCGGGTATATGTGTCATTGCGGCGCTGCTTGTCGCATGGAACGGGGGAGTGTCCGAATTGCGGGCCGAGCGCATTTACCTGGATATCACGGCCCAGGATGTGCGCAAGGTCATGGTGGCGGTGCCCTGGTTCGCGAGCCCGGATCTTCAGGACGGCGACCCCGGCCTGGGCCGGGAGATGGCGGAACTCATGGGCCGTGCCCTGGAGTTTCACGGGTTTATCCAGGTCCTTGACCCGGCCCGCTACGGCGGCGGGAACAAGACGGACTGGAAAGCGCTGGGGGTTGACTATGTTGTTTTGGGCAAGTTTGACCGGACCGATAGCGCCATGGTGGTTGAGGGACGTTTACTGGACGTGGGTGAGGATCGGGTCCTGACCGGTCGCCGGTACCGGGGCACCGTTTCCCAGCGCGATGACATGGTTCTCCGGTTCTGCGACTTTCTCATCGAAGAGTTCACCGGGGAGCCGGGTATAAGCCGCTCCAGGATAGCCTTTGTTTCGGACGCGACCGGCAGGAAGGAACTGTATGTTTCCGGTGTCCTGGGTTCCTGTCTGCGCCAGGTGACCCGGCATCATCACCTGGTGGTGTCGCCCCGGTTTTCCCCGGACGGGAACTTTCTCGCCTACTCCTCCTATCACAGCGGTAACCAGAATCTCTATGTGACGGATCTGCGTCAGAACAAGGTGACCCGGGCGATTTCCAGGCGCAAGGGCATGAACCTGGCCCCGGCCTGGTCACCGGACGGCCGGTCCATGGTGGTTACTCTCAGCAAGGACGGCAGTCCGGACCTGTATCTGCTCGATCGCCAGGGCAAGATCAGGCAGCGGTTGACCAGTCGGGCCGGCATCAACGTCTCTCCATCCTGGTCACCGGACGGGAAATCCCTGGTTTTTGTCTCGGACAGGAGCGGTTCCCCGCAACTGTATCTCATGGATTTCAAGAGCCGGAAGGTGCAGCGCCTGACCTTTGAGGGCAGTGAGAACACGGAGCCGTCCTGGTCGCCTAAGGGGGGGCTGATAGCCTTTACCGGCCGCAGGGATGGACGCTATCAGATTTTTACCGTGGACCCGGAGAACCCGCTGGTTCTTCGCCAGGTAACGGGCGGGAATGCTGATTTTGAGTCGCCCGCCTGGTCGCCGGACGGCAGGCAGCTTGCCTTTACCAGGCGAAGCGGCAACAGGCAGGTCATCTGCGTGGCCATGAAAGACGGCAGCGGGTTGAGGGTTTTGTCACATCTGCCGGGTAATCAGTCGTACCCCCAGTGGGCCGGGCCTCTCCAGCAGTGATGGCGTCGCAGGAAATCGCCGGCTGCGCGGCTTGTTGCAGGTCCGTACCCATGACGGATTTTTACGGGTTTCATCACCTGTTACGACTTGAAAATTTACGCGAAAACAAGTGAGATAAAAAACATCCGGGCGCTCTGCCGTGACGGATTCAAGGGTATCCAACGATCAACAAGAGGGAGATGAATGAAACATCTTAGGAATCTGGCTGTCGCATGCTGCAGTGTTCTGCTGCTCAGCCAATGCGCATCAAAGGACGAGATCAGGGACTTGAGCTATCAGATCCGGGCTGTCAACCAGAAGGTTGAGGAGGTTCGCGGAATAACAGTTGATCAGATGCAGAAACGTCAGGCAAGCTCCGTCAGTCGACTCGATGAGGTCCAGAACGAGGTGATGCAGCTCCGGGCCGTGATCGAGGAAAACGCGCACCAGGAAACCCTGTTTCGTGAACAGTCCAAGGAGGATGTGGCCTCGTTGAAAACGATGATTGAGCGGCTCCAGGCGGAGAATGTTGCCCGTTTGAAGACGCTCGAAGACCGGGTGAGCCAGTTGGAACGGAACCTGGACAAGCTGACCGATGCCCGGATTCGCGAGGCAGAGCAACGGGCCCGCGAAGCGGCCCGGCGGGCCGAGGAGGCGCGTCGCCGGACCGTGGTTGCGGCTTCCGGCGGCAGCGGTTATGTCCGGTTGAAGCCCACGGGCAGAAAGGTTGCCCCCGGCAAGAGCGCCAGGGTTGAAACACCTCCGCCGGTTACACCGTCTGAGCCCGGGCCGAGCGTGTCCACCGGGGTAACCCCGCCGCCGGAAGCCGGAAGCGGTGGAGACCGGTTCAGCCGGGCCATGTCCCTGTACAAGAAGAAAAACTACGTCGAGGCCTATAAGGCTTTTGAGGAGGTACTGTCCAGTAATCCCAAGGGAGATGAAGCCGCCGAAACCCTGTTTTTCATGGGTGAGAGCCTGTTTGCCCGGGGTGATTTTGACCTGGCCATCCTTGATTATCAGAAGGTAATTTCCAACCATGCCGGCCATCCGCGGACCCCGACCGCTCTGCTCAAGCAGGGAATGTCGTTTGAAAAGCTGACTGATTATGAAACCGCCAAGATTATTTACAGGAAACTGGTCGCGGAGTATCCCGACAGCGCCGAGGCGGCCACGGCCAGGCAGCAGTTGGAAAGTCTGCAGTAGGTTGAAGACGACGGCCGGCGGGTGGTGAGCGCGAAGCGTCTGGATACCCTGCTGCTGGAGAGAGGTCTGGTTGACTCCATTGCATCGGCCCGGGCCCATATTGGGGCCGGACGGGTCGAGGTGGAAGGGCGGCGGGCCGACAAGGCCGGGGTGAGTTATCCGGAGGACAGCCGGATCGGGATCAAGCCGAAACAGCCCTATGTCAGCCGCGGCGGGGAAAAACTCGCGGCCGGCCTGGCCGCATTCGGGGTCGATCCGGGCGGCATGGTCTGCCTGGATATCGGTTGCTCAACCGGCGGTTTTACCGACTGCCTCCTGCAGCACGGCGCCCGCCGGGTGTACAGCATTGATGTGGGCTACGGCGTGCTGGACTGGCAGTTGCGCCGGGATGACCGGGTGGTGGTCCTGGAACGGATCAATGCGAGATACCTGACCCGGGATCTGGTACCCGGGCCGGTTGACCTGGCTGTTATCGACGCCTCGTTCATCTCCCTGGGGCTGTTGTTTGAGCCGGTCTGCGGGTTGTTTGACGGGCCTGTCTCGATCATCGCCCTGGTCAAGCCTCAGTTTGAGCTGCCCAGGGAGAAGGTGGCCCGGGGCGGCGTGGTCCGGGAGAGCGCGCTGCATGACGAGGCCCTGGCCCTGGCCCGGAAACATGCGGAGGGAGCGGGGTTGAGATGCCGGGGCGTTGTTACGTCTCCGCTCAAAGGGGCCAGGGGCAACACGGAATTCCTGATGCATCTGGTCTCTACCGGAAAAGTAGATGAAAACACAGTGTCATAGCATCCTGACAAGGAGAGAATAATGAAGAAGAGTAACAGAGTGAAAATGTCGGTTCTGGCGCTCCTGCTGGTCGCGGGTTTTGTGACGGCAACCAGTGCGGCAGCGGCCGAGTTTGTCAGTGTCAGAAAAGACGGGGTCAACCTTCGTTCGGGGCCTGATACCAAGTACAGCGTTCTTTTCGAGCTTCCGGCCGGATACCCGCTCAAGGTGCTGTCGAAGAAGGGACAATGGCTCAAGGTCAGTGATTTTGAAAAGGATCAGGGCTGGATTTACGCGCCCCTTGTTTCCAAGTCCCGGTACGTTATCGTTACGGTCAAGGAGGGCAATGTCCGTTCCGGCCCGGGCGTTAATTACGGCAAGGTCGGCAGCGTGGTCCGGGAGGTTATTTTGAAGCAGACCGGTCGCCAGGGCGACTGGATCAAGTTTGAACACCCCCGCCTGAAGGGCTGGATCCATAGCAAGCTGGTCTGGCCCTGAACCGCAGCCGGTCTGTCCGCGTCCCGGGTGATCATGGGCTGAACCCCATATTCAGTTTTTTTGCAGAACCCGGGCGATTGCGGAGCTGAAATCAACGGGCAGCCGCACGACCTGGCCGGATTTGGCGCGGAAGAGAAGAAACCCTTCCCGCAGTCCGAAGAGGAAGAGGTCGCGGGTGATCTCGACATCCTTTTCGCAGTACCGGGCCAACCGGTCCAGTTGACCTTCCTTGTACCACTGCAGGGCGAGCAGGCCGTTGCCCTCTTTTTTGACCTCAAGGGTATGCTCGGCCAGCCTGTCCAGGCTCAGGCGGTAGCCGAGCCGGGAGTGGATCTCTTCCAGGATATCCAGGGCGGGGAGGCGGCCAGGCGGCATGTCTGTGTAGGCGGACAGAACCTGGTTGTCAAACCGTTTGTTATTGAAACCGATGACCAGCTCCAGGCTGAATAGGTGGTCAACCAGGCCGCCGACTTCATCCTCCCGGTAGTGGTGGAAGCGGTCTGTTCTGCCGTCATAGACCACCCCGACACTGATTCCCATCTTCTTCGCCCGGTGCCAGCCGCCCACCTCGTGTGCCGAACGTTGTGTTTCCAGGTCAAACACTCCGAAGCGTTCAGGCAGCGGAGATGAGGCCTGTTTGGCTGATCTCTTTCCTTGCGTGTTCCGCCCGGGCCGGACGCTCTGGTCATCCGGCCCGGTTCGATCACCCGGCCGCAGCAGCCCGGACAGGAGAACTTCGCAGGACTTTTTGTCAATGGGCCGGTTGCCGGAACCGCACTTTGGCGAGTGGACACAGGAGGGGCAGCCCAGTTCGCAGGGGCACTGCCTGACCGCGTTCAGGGTCTGGCTCAGGAGTTTGTCCATGTCGGAAAAAGCCCTGGCGCACAGGCCGACCCCGCCGCTGTGGCCGTCATAGACAAAGACGGCCGGGTGTTCCAGCTCTTCATACCAAGGGTAGGAGATGCCGCCGATATCGTCGCGGTCGCAGAGCACGAGCAGCGGCAGCAGGGCGATCATGGCGTGTTCCAGGGCATGGATTCCTCCCATGAAGTGCAGTTGCCGCTGTTCTATGTTCTGCCGTATGTGCCGGGGGATCTCCAGCCAGAATCCCTCTGTCTCAAAGATCCGGGGCGGCAGGTCCAGGGGGCTGCGTCCGATTGTCTTGCCGCTGCCGGTCAGAATTTTTTCAAAGGAGCTGATGGTCTCGGTGACCCGGAGCCTGCCAAAGTGGATCCGGGTCGCGCCTGCCGATCTGGTGGCAACGGTTTCAAGTATTTTCGTGGATTTGTCGCTGATGACCCGGGTATAGTAGGGTCCGGAAAAGGGGCGCGCCACTATTTCATGACCTTCCATGTGGAGTGCCTCGATCAGGAACGGGCTGGCCCGGTGCAGATACACCGCCCCCGGGTGGCATTCCCTCAGGGCCCGGAACCCGTCGATTTCGCCGATAACTTTTCTGCTGTTATGTTCCCTGATCAGGTACCTGTCTCCGCTGCCGCGCAGGTGGACATGCCGATGGGGATAGGTGTGGTGGGAAAACCAGGTGGCTCCGTCCGCCGAGTTGAGCAGGCCGCCCGCCTCTGTCAGGCGGGTCAGGATTCGGGAGACAGCGGGATCCCGGCAGAGAGCTTCATCACTTGTCAACGGGGTCTCGGCCGCCGCGCAGACCAGGTGCTGGCGGGCGATGGCAGGGTTGGCGGGGTTGAGGACCACCGCTTCCACTTCCCGGCAAAAGAAATCATCCGGGTTGCGCATGAAATGCTGGTCCAGGGCGTCTTCCTGGCCGATCAGGACCACCAGGGACTCCCGGCCGGCCCGTCCGACCCTGCCGCCCCGCTGGCGGGTGGCCATGATAGAGCCGGGATAGCCGACCAGGATACATATATCCAGGCTGCCGATATCAATGCCGAGCTCCAGGGCCGAAGTGGAGATAACCCCGAGCAGACGCCCGTCCGTGAGCCTGGCCTCGATCCGGCGCCGATCTTCGGGAAGGAAGCCGGCCCGGTAGGAGGCGATTCTGTCGCGCAGGTTGCCGATACGCTTGCCCGTCCACATGGTGATCAGCTCGGTCATCTTGCGTGACCGGGTGTAGACGATAACGCGCAGACCTCGCCTGACGGCCGCCTCAAGCAGCAGGGTGGCGGTGTAGGGGGCCGAATCCAGGGGATTGAGCAGGATGGTGTTGCGTGGCCCTTTGGGGGCGCCGGATGCAGTGATGGCGGTGACGGCCGTGCCCAGGAGACTCCGGCCCAGTTCCGCCGGGTTGCCTACCGTGGCCGAGGAGAGCACGAAGACCGGGTCAGAGCCGTACAGCCGGCAGATCCGTTTCAGTCGCCGGATGACCCAGGCCATGTGGGAACCGAACACCCCCCGGTAGGTATGGACCTCGTCAATGACCACGTGGGTCAGATTGGCGAAGAGGCCGGGCCACAGGTTGTGGTAGGGCAGCATGGACTGGTGGAGCATGTCCGGGTTGGTCACCAGGATCCCGGGCGGGTGGTCACGTATTTTTTTGCGTCGGTAGGCCGGGGTATCTCCGTCATAGACGGCGACCGGGTCGAGCGCGGAAGAAAAGAGATCGGGCAGCGCCTTGGCCATCTCGCGGATGGTGCGAACCTGGTCCCGGGCCAGGGCCTTTAAGGGAAAGATGTACAGGGCCTTTGCTCCCGGATCCCGGATAAGAGCGTTGAGAACCGGCAGGTTGTAGATCAGGGATTTGCCGCTGGCGGTCGGGGTGGCAACCAGAATGTCCTCCCGGTTCAGGATGTGTTCGATGGCCCGGCTCTGGTGCGTATAGAGCCGGTCAATCTCCCTTTGTTCAAGCATGCGGGAGAGGGCGGGGGCGAGCCCGGCCGGCAGCGGGAGGGTTTGGCTTCCGACGGCCTGTTCGGCCCGGTGGGCGACAACTGTCCGGCCGAAACGTTCAGATCCCTTCAGAGCCGCGACATACTCGGCAACATCGGGTCTGGTCCGGTTCATGGGTGGGGATGCTGTACTTTAAGGTTTATCATTGGGACTGTTTATCGTATCATAGATGGCTGCCGGGGGGTGATCCGGCGCAAGATTCTTTGTATTTAGTCACAGGCTATGTAACTATGCGTTTTTCTTTACCCCTAAAACAGTAAGTTTACACAGCCATCCCGGATGTACACAGGCACGTCTGCTCGCTATAGCCCCTCTATGCGGGAAGACGTGACCGTGTGAAGACGGGGTGCCTGTGACGACTTGCGATTCTTTCTGGAACAGGAATATTGAAGATGATTACAAT
>JAJRTB010000049.1 GCA_024278495.1 Deltaproteobacteria bacterium | reverse complement strand
GTTTTTTGATAAATTGTTTCATGGCGCGCGAGGGATGAGATATTAAAGGGGTTCGGCCCATAATTATGGTGACATTCTGCCACCATTATCCACCCCCGGCGCCATTTTTTCAAGGTTTGGTTGCGGCTACGCTGCCTTGGCCCATTCCTAGAGTGACCCCCATATGCTCCATAGGCAACCCCATTTTTCACGCGGTCGCTCACGCCCGCAGAGAGGGACTACCGGAGAGGAGCCTTACCGGTTGAATCTTTTTTGTTTCAGAGGGCTATTGATAGTATCCGTACATTTTACTGCAACATCTTCCCCAGGCGTGAGCAGAGGGACGTGGGCAACAGGGAACCCGCCGCCCGCATCGGTCCGGATCTCAGCAGGCGCATAGCCGGGATCAGGGCACCAATTCTTTTCTTGTGACGGGTCCGCAATCTTTTCAGTAGCATGATCAGCAGGGTTTCATAGTTCTTCTGATAGCGCAAGGCAAGACCACTGCTGGCATAAAAACGAAAGCTGAGTTTTTCCATATCATCCACGATTCCGTCTGCCAGTGCCCTGTCAAAAAGAGGTGTCCCTGGAAAGAAGGTCAGGAAGAAGACATTGATGCGGATATCCGGCGGCAGCCTGAGAATAAAATCAAAGGTCTGTACGATGTCATCCCCTGTTTCATAGGGATTGTCGATGATGAAATCCAGAAGCAGGAGCAGACCCCGTTCCTCGATGTAGGGTCCCATATCGGCGATCGCCTTCCTGGTGCTGTCAACCGAGATCTTGCGATTGAACACCTCGTCGAGTACCCGCTGGCTGCCGGTCTGCACCCCCATCTGCACCAGCTTTAGGCCGGCGTCCAGCAGTGGCTCCATCTTGTTCTTGCGAAAGGTGTTCGCGCTGACCGCGATGCCGAAGGGCAGGCCGACCTCTTTTTTGTAGCGCACAGCAAACTCCTCGATCTCCGCCGTGGGGCGCACGAAAAAATCATCATCACCGATGGCCACCAAGTCAAATATATCCAGCGTATTGAGAATGTACTTGAGTTCACCAATGATGCGGGGAACGGAATAGGTGCGGATCGCGTTGCTCTTGAACATCGCTATGTAGCGGGAATTATTACAGTAGGAACATTTATGGGGGCAACCCCTGGAGGTGACCGTGTAGAGGATGGGCCGGTCAAAGGGGTACCCGGCCAGGCCGCTACGCAGCAGTTCCCTGGTCATGGGGAGGAGATGCTGGTCCAGCAGGTACTGGCCGTCCAAGTCGTAATCATAGAACGGCAGGCTGTCCAGATCATGGAACGGGCCAAGGGCCTCGTTGACCACATGGTCGCCGTCGACATTGAATGCCATGTTGGGAGTTGCCTGGTAGTCACCGCCGGACTCAAGCCGGTCGATAAAATCGAGTATGGCAACGTCACCCTCTGAAAAACAGACCCCGTCGGCATGGGCCAGGCCCAGTTCCGGCACCGAAATACAGTGGGGACCGCCCCATATAACGGGGACGCCCGGACAGGTTGCATGCACATAATTGGAGACCTGCTCAGCCCTGACCGCGTAACTGGTATAGACTGCTACCAGCACCAGTTGTACCTCACGCAAGAGCGGATCCAGCTCCATGAATTCCTTCTCGGCATAGTCAAGAGGCTCACGTCGTGCCAGAAAGACGGTGGATATCTGGTGACCGGCCCGCTTCAACAGGGCGGCAATCAGACGGGAGCCGTCCGATGACATCCTCCCGGAAACATTGATCATGATTATTTTCATTGATGATAGATGATAAGTAATCGCTTTTCAGGCCAAGGGATCTAGAGGCATAGAGAGGGGAATCGTATGATTCGTGCCCAATTTTGCGCCACTGTCTCCTTCGGCGATTATTCTGTTCACCATGAAATTATTGTTTGAGTGTCCCTGTCAAATCCACTTCAGACCCTTCATATGCCCTCAAGCTCTTCAATAACATAATTACTCTTACAAAACAGGAAGCCGACAGTCAATAACTTATTGCAGGCCCGACGGGAAGCGCGGCCCTGCAATAAGTTTCCGCAAAGCGCTGATCCGGAGAATGGAGTTATCATCAGATATGGACTGACACCCCACAGCCGGTTTGAATACCAGCCACGAAGACGTTATGCGACATAGCTTGAAGGCTATTGCAAACCCGGAGGTTACATCACTGTTTGTTGTGGCTGCGGTCTGAAAATAGGTCCGGCCCGCCCGGTTACGAACCGATGGGGAGGTCGTTGACCAGGCGGGCCATGTCCCGGCGCAGCTGCATGTATCTCTCCCTGGTCAGTCCGGCGCCGAGGGCCACGGTTTCGGCCCTTTCCGCCGTCATAAAATCTTCCGGTTCGTGGGCGTCGGCATTAACGGCCAGCAGGGCGCCTGCCTGTGCCGCCATTTGGGCCACATGACCATTGGTCAGGCTGTGACCCTTGCGACCTGAAAGTTCCAAGAAAATTCCCTTCTTCGCCGCCAGGGCTGCATCTTCTTCGGTAATAAAGCCGGGATGGGCCAGGATGTCGACGCCGGCCTCCAGGGCCGCCCGGTTGGTGCCGGGTGCGACCGGTTCCACCGGGGTTTCGCCGTGGGCCACGACAATCAGGGCGCCGAGTTCGCGGGCCCGGACGGTCAGGGGGGCAAACAGGGGAGGGGGGACATGGGTCAGTTCAATACCCGGGATGAGACGGGTTTTACTTAAGGGGTTCAGGTCCCTGGCGGCCCGGACAATCCGGGGAATGATAAAATCCATGTTCGACGAGTCGGCGTGATCGGTGATGGCCACGGCCTCGTAGCCCAGGACCTCGAATCGTCGTACATGTTCCGAGGGGACCAGGGCTCCGTCACTGAAAAGCGTATGGGTGTGGAGATCAATCATTATATTTCCTCTTCTGCTGCCGTGCCGGTGAGTGAATGGCGACCGGCATGTTGAATGTGAACCCGGATCGTATCTCCCTCTTGCAGCTTGCCGCCGGCAGGCGGAGGGAAATGGACGATATGGTTCGTGGTGGAACGGCCTTGAAAAAGCTGCGGATCTGCCATTCCTTCCACCATGATGTCCAGGGTTGTGTTCACGTATTCCTTGTTTCGCGCCAGGCTGATTTCATTCTGGCGTTTCTGGAAACGGTTGAGCCTTTCCGATTTTACCTTTTCATCGACCTTGTTGTCAAAAGAGGCGGAACGGGTACCGGGTCGGTCTGAATATTTAAAAGAAAAAGAACCGTGGTAACGAACGGTATCCAGGAGCTTCATGGTTCCCTCGAAGTCCTGCTCGCTTTCCCCTGGAAATCCGACAATAATGTCGGTGCTCAGGGCTATGTCCGGGCGGCAGTCCAGCAGTTTTTCGACTTTTTCGAGATACCCGGCAACCGTGTATTTTCGATTCATCCGGGCAAGGACGCGGTCGGAACCTGACTGGACCGGGAGGTGAAAGTGGGGGCAGAGAATATTGATTTCCGTGAAACAGCGAATCAGCTCGTCGGACAGGTCCTTGGGATTCGAGGTCGTGAAACGCAGTCTCTCCAGGCCGTCGATTGCCGCGACCTTGTGCAGCAGGGCGGCAAAGTCGACGGGCGTCTCGGCCACCGGATTGGTTTTGCCGTACGAGTTGACGTTCTGGCCGAGCAGGGTGATTTCCCGGACCCCTTGAGCAACGAGCAGGTTCGCTTCGTCAAGGATGTCGGCAAGCGGCCGACTGGTTTCCCGGCCGCGGGTCGCGGGAACAACGCAGTAGCTGCAGTAGTTATCACAGCCCTGCATGATGGTGATGAACTTCTTGAATTCGTGCGGGGCAGGGGAGAGGGCTTGATAGGGGGGGATAGTAAATTTTTTGTCCAGGTCAACCGCAAGCCTGCCCGAGGTTTCACCGGCATCAAGCTGTCTGATTAGCTCGGGTATTCGATAGATCTGCTGAGTTCCCACAACCAGATCGACATGCGGCATGCGCCGGAAAATTTTTTCTCCTTCCTGCTGGGCAACGCAGCCGGTAACGGCAACCCGCATCTCCGGCCGGGACAGTTTCCACTGTTTAATCTGCCCGAGAAGGCTGAATACCTTTTGCTCGGCCTTGGCCCGTATGCTGCAGGTGTTCAGGATAACAAGATCAGCTGCCTCCATCTCGGCGGCCGGCAGGAAGCCGCAGGGGAAAAGAAGTTGCTCGATGATCTCGGAATCCCTTTTGTTCATCTGGCAGCCAAAGGTTTTTATGTAAAGACTACGTTGTTTCATTATATCGCATAAACAGTTAGTTAAATTTTAAGCATAATGTTGAACATTAATGTCAACGGCCACTCCGTCGAGGAGCGAGAGGACTTCGTTATACCTGGAACCGGGAAAGAGCAGCCTGACAAGTCCCTGGCCGGCGTCAATCGTAGTGAGCTGGGCCAGGCCGTCATAGCCTTCCAGGATAAAACGCAGGTAGCCTATTTTGTCCTTGCGGATCCGCAGGTAAAGATCAATGCACTTCATTTTTTTAACCGGTAACCTGGCGTGGCGTTCTCGTTATACCTTCAGGGTGGCATTGACCTTGCCGATGTCGTCATGATAACGGGCCAGCACCGGGTCGACAACCTCGGCCAGAAACTCCGTGGTCTGCTCGGCGGCCCGGCCGGTAAATTCCTGGAAGCGGCCGAGCAGGGCGTACAGTTCGCTGCCGCCAAGAGGGATTCGTTCGTCGCCAGCCAACCTTTCAAGAAGATCGTTTTCCTTGCCTTCCTCCTTGACCGCCAGGCCGGCGGCAACCGAATGATCACGAATAACTCCGTGTATTTCCTGGCGGCTTTTGCCCATTTCCACGCAGGCCATCAATATTTTTTCCGTGGCCATAAAGGGCAGTTCGGCGCGAAGATAACGTTCTATTTGCTTCGGATAAACAACCATATCCTTTGTGATGTTAATGTAAAGCCTTAATATGGCGTCCGCCAGAAGAAAGGCCTGGGCCAGGTCCATTCGCCGGATCGCCGAATCGTCCAGGGTGCGCTCAAACCATTGGTTGGCGGCCGTGGCTGCGAAATTGACCGGCAGGCCCATGAGTTTACGGGCCAGGCCGGTCATCCGTTCGGAGCGCATGGGGTTGCGCTTGTAGGCCATGGCCGAACTGCCGACCTGTTTCTTGGCAAAGGGTTCTTCCTGAACCTTGAGGTTCGAGAGCAGCCGCAGGTCCACGGCAAACTTGTGGCCCGAGGCGCCGAGCCCGGCCAGGGTCTCGGCTGTCTTCATGTCCAGTTTGCGCGGGTAGGTCTGGCCGGTGACCTCGAAGACCTCGGTAAAGCCGAGCTTGGCGGCGACCAGCCGGTCCAGCTCGCGGACCTTGGCATGGTCATTGCCAAAGAGTTCAAGGAAGGTGGCCTGGGTGCCGACGGTGCCCTTGGCCCCGCGGGCCTTGACCTGGTGTTCCAGGTGCTCGATATAGTCGAGATCCATCAACAAGTCCTGGATATACAGGGTGTTGCGCTTGCCGACGGTTGTCGGCTGGGCCGGCTGGTAGTGGGTAAAGCCGAGGGTTGCCATGTCATTGTATTTCCTGCAAAACACGGCCAGGTTGGCAATAACGTTAACCAGGGATTTCTTGACCAGCCGCAGCGCTTGTTTCTGGATAATCAGGTCGGTATGGCAGACGACAAACTGCGAGGTGGCACCAAGATGGATGATGGCCTCGGCCTTTGGGCACTGCCGGCCGTAGGTGTAGACATGGGCCATTACATCATGGCGGATTTCCTTTTCTTTCTGGGCCGCCATGTCGAAATCGATGTCTTCGACATGGGCCTTGAGTTCGTCGACCATCTCGCGGGTGACGAGCTTGAGGCCCAGTTCGTGCTGGGCCTCGGCCAGGGCGACCCAGCAGCGCCGCCAGGTGGTGAATTTAAAACGTTCGGAAAAAAGCTCCTGCATTGCACGGCTGGTATAGCGGCTGACCAGCGGCTCCTGGTAAATATCATGATTCATCTTATTTTGCCCCCGAAAGGCTTAATTTGTAACATTAACGTTGTTATGACAATTTACTGTTTTTACGAGTTAATCGATATGGTGCCTGTATGATGCGTTTTCCAGATACTCTGGATTCCCGCCTACGCGGGAATGACGTTAAAAGAGCATTCATGCGAGGAAAAATAGTCCTGGTTTTCCACCTACGCGAAATGACAAGTAAAAATGATGCATAAAAACAAGCAACACGTTCGTCATTCTCGCGCAGGCGGGGATCCAAGTCGCCATTCCGCGCCACCTGAGCACCCTGGATTACCGTGCAGGGATGCACAATAAAAAACAAAAAACACTTAATCCAGCTTTTTTTGTGATGACCGGAGCAAGGTGTAAAATTAGGGGTTAAAAAGCGGACAATATCAAATGTCGCATAATATATATTATGTTAAATTATTACATTTCTTTCAATATCAAGCGGTTGGGTCGATGCTCACCGCGTGCAGTTCCAGTCGTTGTTCTCCCCTGAAGGTTGAGTTCTTGATGGTAAAGGTGAGC